>JAGWLJ010000101.1 GCA_028873275.1 Pseudomonadota bacterium | reverse complement strand
CGGCATATTTAAAAAAAACTAGCAGCAGCAGGTTGAAGGCGATGCCGGTAAAAAATACCGCTTTGCGCCGGAAGGCATGGCTGGAGATGCTCAGGTATTTTGCCAGATAGAAATTAACCAGAATGCTGCCCAGGATCAACAGCACATAGACTGGCTTGAACCAGCCGTAAAACACCAGCGAGGACAAGAACAGCGCGAGCGTGGCGATACGGGCAGGCGCATAGCGACGCGCCAGGAAATACAGCCCCAGGCAGGCGGGAAGAAAATACAGGATAAAATGGTAATCGGAAAATATCATAGGGTTGCCGCCGTTTTTTCAAAAGCGTCGTAGCGCGCCAGGGTTTCATTAATTTCACCAAAATATTCCAGCGTGCCGTTGCGCATGAAAATGCCTTTATTGCAGAGCGCCCGTAGCAGAGAATTGGAGTGCGAAGCAACCATATAAATGGTTGCCTTACTGATCATCTGTTCGGCCCGTTTGCGCGCCTTGGCGGCAAAGGCATGGTCGCCGGCGCCGATCATCTCATCCATGATCAGTATCTCGGGTTCGATGCTGGTGGCGACTGCGAAACCGATGCGCACTTTCATGCCGGCGGAATAGGTGCGCACGGGAAGATTCAGGAAATCCCCCAGCTCGGAGAACGCGGCCATCTCTTCCATGCGGCTTTCGATGTATTTCCGGCTCATGCCGAAATGCAGGCCGATGGAATACAGATTTTCATACCCGGTCAGGTCATCATTGGCGCCCATGTTGGTGGAAAGCAGCGAAACGACTTCGCCTTTGCGCTCCAGCCTGCCGCCCGTGGGCGTGTAAACACCGGAAAGGATTTTGAGCAGCGTAGTTTTGCCGGCACCGTTGGGGCCGATGACGCCAACGCGATCGCCCGCGTTGAGCTGAAAGCTGACATTGTCCAGCGCCCGCACGATGGTGCGCCGGGTTTCCGCGCGCCGCCGGATCAGTCCGCCGATAGGCCGCACGATAAGGTCCTGCCGCCAGCTGGTGAGGTGCTGGTAGATCGGGATATCCAGGGTCAGATTGCTGGCGGTGATGCTGGCCATGTCATACCCAGAAAACGATGCGGTGTTTAAAGCGCTGGAAAACGCGCATGCTCAGCAGTAGCAGGATAGCGCAGATGCTTAACGTAAAGGCGTAGCTGTAGGCCGATGGCGTTTCGCCAAGCATGGGGGCGCGGATGATGTTGACAAAATGGTACATGGGATTGAGGTCGACCAGCAGGTGGGCCTTATCCCCGGCCAGATTCTTGGGCGGCCACATGATGGGGGTGAGGAAGAAAATGATCTGCAGCAGGTTATTGGAAAGCTGGCCCAGGTCGTGATAGCGCGTGCAGGCGATGCCCCAGAGTGACACGAAGCAGATCGAGGCAAGAGAAATGATCAAAAGCCCCGGCAGCATCAGCAGGAGATTCCAGTTGCACGGATAGGCGAAGAACAGCAGCACCCCCGCGTATACCACCAGGTGATGCGCAAAAACGATAAAATTCCGCAGCACCAGCTCCAATACAAACACATGGATAGGAATGGCCGTGGAATTGAGAATCTCGCGGTTGGAGAGGAAAATCATCCGGCTTTCGGTGATGATGGTGGAGACCAGCATCCACGTTAAATAGCCGGAGCAGAAATAGGGCATGAAGGAAGCGACGTCGGTGTTCCATAGCTTGGCGCCGATGATGCCGAAGGAGATGATGAAGATGGCCATGCTCAGGCTGGTCCAGAACGGCCCGATCAGCGTGCGCTTGTAGCGTGCCTTGATCTCGGAGCTGGCGCGGTACCATATCAGCTCGCGGTAACGCAGGGCCCGGCGAAGGTCATGGAAATACACGCTGACGGTCATAGGGCGGGCGGGACCAGGAAAACAGGTTTCCCAAACGGTCTGTTCAGCCGGTCTGCCACATTTTCGGCAATGCCGGGCGGCAGGGGAACGAGTACGGTACTTTCCGGCAGGACAGCGGCGGGAGCGAGCACGGGGCGGCCCAGGTAAGCCAGGCCCTGCCGGTCTTTGTCTTCATCGACGAAGAAATTTGGGGCCAGCCCGGCAGCGCGCGTAAGCCATGTGGCGGCAATAGCGGTGCCGAATATGCCCAGTGGTGTATGTGGTCTGCACTTCATTGCCCAATCCCGTGCCTGCGCCAGCCATGCGATGGCTTTATCCACCTCTGCTTTAACATTATTCTCGCCGATGGCAACGGGGGATTTTTCTTCCCGGCGGAGAGAAGCGAAAGCCCATAGTTCTTTAGGGCAGAGGCCGCTGCCGCCGGAGAGTATCGAGAATCCACATTCATTAAGCAAGCGGTGCAGGGACGGTACAGTAAAATGCATGCAATGATCGGCCACCAGCAGATCGAAAGCGTTTTCCCGCCAGTGCGGCACCAGCACGGCCAGCATCCCGCCGGGATTCAACAGCATGGCCAATTGCCTCAGGAAGGCAACGGGTGAGGGAACGTGCTCCAGCACGTGCGAGAGGAAGATAATGTCGAATCTCCCTTCGATAGCGGAGATATCGCCGCTGAAAAAATGCTTCACGCCGTGGATGGCAAGAATCTGCTCGCGCCGCTGATCGCCGATGTCGGCTCCGTACAATGCCCAGCCCGGCCGGCGGCGGCTTAAAGCCTGCAGGAGATTTCCCGCGCCGCAGCCGACATCGAGTGCAGCGCAATGCTCCGGCAATGGCAGTGAAAGCAGGTGATCGAGCAACAACTCGGAGCGCGGCCTGGCACCGCGCTCGGTAAAGATTTTCTGTTCGCTGCCGCCGGATTGGAAATACAGCTGGTAGCTGGCGTAAATATCCTTCGCTTCCTGTTGAAAAGCGCTATCCACCGGCTTCTGCACGGCATGACACTGGGGGCAGATGGCCAGCCTGCCGCCTGCCGGCCATATGCGCGAATCAGAGGTAACGCGCATCAAGGCGGGGAAGCCTGCCACTTCTTCCGTCTCATGCGCGCAGAGGAGGCAAGCCATAAATTACATTTTGATCAGGCAGCGGCCGCGGATTTTGCCGGAGCGCATGCGCGCAATCGCCTCATTGATATCGTCGAGGCTAAACTCGTCGGTGACGATATCTTTCAGCGGAATGCGGCCTTCGTTATAGAGCCGCAGATAACGCAGAATGTCTCTCTCCGGCTTCGCATCGCCGCCATGCGAGCCTTTGAGGATTTTGCCGAAATGCAGCGGCAGCGAATAAATATCGATAGTATTCCCTTTGCGCGGCACGCCGACCAGGATCACCCGGCCTTCCGGCGCGGCCAGCTCATAGCCCATTTCGATGACTGAAGGCTGGCCGGTGTTGTCGATAAAGGCATCCAGCGCCTGCGCGCCGAGAATTTCCCTGATGCGCGCCTTCACATCTTCGCGTGAAGCATCGATGGTATGCGTGGCGCCCAGTGATTTGGCCAGCGCCAGCTTCTCCGCCACCAGATCGACGGCGATCACCGGCCAGGCCGAGGCCATAGCGGCCGCCTGCACGATATTGAGCCCGATGCCGCCCGCACCCGCCACCACCACGGATTCGCCGATTTGCAGCTTCGCATCGTTGGTCACCACACCAAACCCGGTGGTCACGGCGCAGCCGAACAGCGGTGCGATGCGGATATTGCTGTCGGCGGGAATGGCCGTCAGGCGATTTTCTGAAATCACCGCATATTGATTGAATGTCGTCACCCAGCCGGCATTGACCTTTTCGCCATTCCAGTCATAGACCGGCGTCGCCGCCTCGATGCCCGGGCCTTTGCGCCAGTGCAGGACGACGATATCTCCCGCCGCGACTTTACGCACACCGGGGCCGACAGCCAGCACCTTGCCCGATCCTTCATGGCCCAGCAGATGCGGCAGGAATTTATCCGGCCCCTTGGCGCCGTCAATCTCGCCCAGCTGCGAGCCGCAGATGCCGCTGTAAAAAACCTCCACCAGCACCTGCCCGGCTTCGAGCGTTCTGGGCAGCGCGATCTCGGCGATTTCCAGCGGTTGATTCTGGGCGACCAGGATGGCGGCTTTGGTAATTTTTGGAAGGGACATGCGTTACTCGAAATAGATGAAAGAATGATCGCCGGTATAGCCGGTGGTTTTGAACCACCACTCCCATTCCTGCGGCGTGCAGAAGGCTTCGCAGGTCACCTGCCAGTAGAGCAGGTTGGTTTTCTCCGCCTCGTTGCGATAGGACTCGACGCAGAGATATTTATGCTTCCTGCCCACGCGCTCCATTTCCTTGAGCGCCGCTTCCAGCTCGTAATTATAGAGATTGTGCAGCGTATTGATGGAATAGACGAGATCGAAGCTATGATCCGGGAAGGGCAGAGAGGACGCCGTACCGGGTTGCAGGCGGTCTTTGACCTCTTCCTTGGCGTTCTCCAGCGCATAACGTGAAATATCGAGGCCATGGACTTCGATGCCCGGCACCACCTTGGTGAAATCGAACAGCAGGAAGCCTTTGCCGCAGCCGACATCGAGAATTTTATCGCCGGCTTTCAGCCCGTAATGCTCGGCCATGGCGCGCGCCACTTTTTCCCAGCGGCCTTCCATATAACGATAGCCGCCATAATTGATGCGGCGATCGCCGTCCCAGTAGTCGAAATCCCATTTCTTGGCCAGCTCGGCTGCCTTGGCCTTGGGATAGTCCGGGTCGTTGACGCGCGCCAGGTAATCGCGCTTGGTGCTTTTGTGGACGGCGGAGAGGAAATCGATATAGGCCATTACAGCGCTCCGAAGGGGTTCCGTTGCAGCAGGCCGAGCATGTGCTCCGCCTTTGCCAGTTGCTCCGCCTGCGCCATGCCGATATTCCAGTCTTTATCGGCAAAAGCGCGCCGGGCGGCCCACTGCGGAATAAAAACATTGAGAATGATGCAGCACCAGCGCAGGCCGAGCACGGGATACAGCAAAGCCGCCCGGCTGGCAACAGTGGAGAGGGGCAGATCGGACTGGCCAATCTCCTGCCAGAACAGCGGCGCCCAGGCATGATCCACCGGGATGCCGGGATGCAGGAAGAAGTCGCATAGCATCTTGGTCGGATCGTCCCAGCCGGCATATTCGAAATCGATGAATTGCAACTGCCCGGCAGGCGACAGCAGGCTGTTATGGAAGCCAAAATCCGAGGGCGACAGGCAGCGCTCTTCATGCGACAGTGCTTCTCCATAGCCATGGCAGAGCGCATCGCGGCAATGTGCGAACGCTTCTTGCATCTGCTTCAGGAGGGCATGGAATCCGGCCTGATGCTGCGGCAGCGCCTCGCCGGACTCAAGCTGTTCAAGCCGCTGCGCCGTAAGCGCGATATAGGCATCGGCGCTGAAGCAGCTTTCGGAAGCGTTGGGCAGGTGTGCCGCCAATTCTCGATATTGTCTGCGGTTGAGATTGCAGATGAGCTGTGCTGCCGCCTGCACCATGGCGGCATTTACCTGCATGGGCGTGCGGCCCTCAAGAAAGCTGTAAAAAGCAATATGCGCCTGCGTATCGCGGGCGATGGGACGGGGGACGTTGGGCACGCCGGCGGCCTCTGCGTATTCAAGGAACAGCCATTCGCTCTCCAGCCGGTTGCGGGTGTCGCCGGTGCCGGTGAAATAGCATTTAGCGAGATAATCCCGCCCGCCCGCGCTGACGCGGAAAACGCGGTTATTGCCCCCATGGGCGCAGGGCGCGATGGCGGCGGGTTCCTGCCCCAGCAACGCAGCGAAGCTTTCCCTATACGGCGCGGCGGCGTCCATCGCGATGCCCGGTGATGGCGGTATGAAACTCAGCCCAGCCAGTAATAGTGGTAATACCCTCCCCCCTATAGGGGGAGGGATTAGATGGCGAGAATAAATAGCGCTTCGTCTGC
>JAGWLJ010000100.1 GCA_028873275.1 Pseudomonadota bacterium | reverse complement strand
TATGCGCCGGAGGATGCGGCGCAGGTGGAGACGCAGATTTTCAAAGACAACTCGAAGAGTGTCCTCTCCACCAACGACAGTCCGGATGTCGGCTTCGGCGTTTCGCTCAATCCTTACCGGGGCTGCGAGCACGGCTGTATCTATTGCTACGCCCGGCCGACGCATGAATATCTGGGGCTTTCCGCCGGACTCGATTTCGAGACGAAAATCTTCGCCAAGCCCGAGGCCCCTGCCCTACTCCGAAAATCGCTGGAGGCCAGATCCTGGAAGCCGGAGGTGATCGTCATGAGCGGCATCACCGACTGCTACCAACCCATCGAGCGCGAGCTCAAATTGACCCGCCAGTGCCTCGAGGTGCTGGCGGAGTTCCGCAATCCCGGCGTCATCATCACCAAGAACGCGCTGGTGACGCGCGATATCGATGTGCTTACTAAACTGGCAGAATTCAACGCCATCCAGGTGGTGATATCGATCACGACACTCGATAAGGAACTCGCCCGCTTCATGGAACCACGCGCCTCGCGGCCTGATTTGCGTTTTCAGGCGGTGGAGCAGCTAAGCAAGGCCGGCATCCCGGTCAGCGTCAACATGGCGCCCATCGTTCCGGGCCTGACCGACAGCGAAATCCCCGCCATCCTCAAGCGCGCCGCCGATGCAGGCGCCCGCTCCGCCCATTACACGCTGGTACGGCTGCCCTACGGCGTCAAAGATTTATTTCAGGCCTGGCTTGACGAGCATTACCCCACGCGCAAAAACAAGGTGCTCAACCACATCAAGGACACGCGCGGCGGCAAGCTGTATTCCGCCGAATTCGGCAAGCGCATGAAAGGCGAAGGCATCTACGCCGACCAGATCGCGCAGATGTTTTCGCATTACCGCAAGCTCTATGGGCTGAACAAACCCTGGTTGCCACTATCGACAGAGCATTTCCAGCGGCAGGGGGAGAAACAGATGAGTTTGTTTTGATTTTCCCTTCCCCCTTAGGGAGGAGAATTACGCGCCCGTCACAATCCTCTCCACCAGTTGCCCGATGGTGGGAAT
Organism: Pseudomonadota bacterium; assembly: GCA_028873275.1. Lineage (GTDB taxonomy): Bacteria > Pseudomonadota > Alphaproteobacteria > Rickettsiales > SXRF01 > JABDCD01. Next base: position 4,791 of record JAGWLJ010000100.1, on the reverse strand, counting down.
AAACCCATTGGCATAAAACGGATCGGAAGCGAAGCGGTAGGCGTTGTGCCCGGAGAACATCAGCTCGTTGTCGACGCCGGCGCCGTGGGCGATGTCCTGCAGGGTTTTCTGGATGCAGAAGCTGCGTGGATCGGCTTTCTTGCCGGTGGTGTAATCGTCATGGTCTTTCCAGTTGGAGAAGCGGCAGTGGCTTAAGCAGCCCATGCACTCGATCTGGTCGACTAAAATCTGGTTGGCTTTTTCCGGCGTGACGAAAATCAGCGTGGCGTCGGGCGTTTTCATCGCCTCGGTGAAGCCCTGCGCCCGCCAGCCATCGGCCCGCGCCTTGTCCTCGGCCTGCACGAAAACCGGCCGCCCCCGCGCACCGACCGGCAGCGGCTCGGAGAACAGGCCTTCCTGCTCCATGCGGTAGGCGATCTGGCGCTCGGCGCGGCCACGCAACTCCCGGATGAAGGAATTATTGACCGCCGAGGAATAAAAACCGGTGGGGCTGAAGTTATTGAGGAAAACGTCCCCCTCGGCCAGCTGCAGCAGCTTCTTTTTCCATTCATCGGATACCGGGCTTTCCTTCGTCAATATCGGCCGTGTGCCGAACTGAAAGGCGATGGGCCCGATCTCGGGATTGTCCAGCCAATGCTCCCATTCCTTTAAGTGCCAGGCACCGCCGGCCATGATGATGGGCATTTCATTGAGGCCAAAACCATTCATGGTCTTGCGCAATTCGGCGACACGGGGATACGGATCCTGTGGTTTGGTGGGGTCTTCGGCGTTGGAAAGGCCGTTATGGCCGCCGGCCAGCCAGGGATCTTCATACACCACCGAGCCCAGCCACTGGGCAGTTTTGCTATAAGCGCGCTTCCACAGGGCGTTGAAGGCGCGGGCCGAGGAGATAATGGGATGGTAATGGACACCGTAATGCTCGGCGATTTCGCCCAGGCGGTAGGGCATGCCGGCGCCGCAGGTGATGCCGTGGATCAGGCCTTTGGCCCCTTCCAGCACGTTGGTCAGGATGCGCTCGCAGCCACCCATCTCCCACAGCACGTTCATATGGATACGGCCCTTGCCGCCAGAAATCTCATGGGCCAGTTTCGCCTGCTGGATGGCACCCTCGGTGCTCTGGGCGATCAGCTCTTCATGCCGCTCACGCCGTGTGGATCCTTTGTAATTATAAAGAATGACCTTGCCGGTTTCATCGTAATGATCGGGATTGACGCCGGAGAACGTGCCGACCGCTCCGGCGGCAGCAAACGCTCCGGCCGTCCGGCCATTGGTGACGGCAACGCCCTTGCCGCCCTCGACCACCGGCAGCACTTCGCGGCCGGAAATGACGACGGTTTTCAGCTTATCGCGGAAGGCGGAGGACTGGACAGGCTGGAGCAATTTCAGTAAATCCCTAATTTTTCAAGAGGGAGTTATTATAGGCCCCGGCCCTAAGAACACAATCGGAATCATCGCCATTTTTTGCGCAGGGGGAGTGTACTTAATGCGCCTCGCCCCAATGCTGGCCGATGCCGGTTTCGACGACCAGCGGCACGGAGAGCTGCGCCGCTTGCTCCATATGCTTCTTAACGAATGCCTCGGCGGCGGGAGCGTCGGATTCTCTTACTTCGAAAACCAGTTCGTCGTGGACCTGGAGCAACATGTGGGTATCAGGTATCGGGTATCGGGTATCAGATAAGCCGTTATTGATTCCTGATGCCCGATCCCTGATACCCCGATCAATCCCTACCATCGCCCGCTTGATAATATCCGCCGCCGTGCCCTGCAGCGGAGCGTTGATGGCGGCGCGCTCGGAGAAGGCGCGGCGGGCCTGGTTGGCGTCGCGGATGCCGGGCACATGGCAGCGGCGGCCGAAGAGCGTGGTAACGTAGCCGTGCTCGCGGGCAAAGGTTTTCCAGTGCTCCATGAAGGCGCGGATGCCGGGATATTGTGCGAAATAGCGGTTGATGTAATCCGCCGCTTCGCTGCGGCCGATGCCCAGCCGCGTGGCCAGCCCATGGGCGCTCATGCCGTAGATGATGCCGAAATTGATGGTCTTGGCGCTGCGGCGCAGATCGGCGTCCACCTGATTGACCGGCACGCCGAAAATCTGGCTGGCGGTGATAGCGTGAATATCCTGGCCGTTTCTGAACGCTTCCTTGAGCGTGGAAATATCGGCCATGTGCGCAAGCAGCCTGAGCTCAATCTGCGAGTAATCGGCCGAGAGCAATTTATATCCCTCCTCGGCCACGAAAGTGCAGCGAATTTTTTTGCCTTCAGTGGTACGGATGGGGATATTCTGCAGATTGGGATCATTCGAACTCAAGCGCCCGGTAGAGGCGATGGCCATGGCATAGCAGGTATGCACACGGCCGGTTTTCGGGTCGATCTGCTCGGCCAGCGCATCGCTGTAGGTGCTTTTGAGCTTCGACAATTGCCGCCATTCGAGCACTTTTCCCGGCAGCGTATGCCCCTGCGCGGCCAAATCTTCAAGGATGCCGCTGTCGGTGGAGTAAGCGCCGGTCTTGGATTTTTTGCCCGCGCCCAGCTTCAATTCGTCGAACAGCACTTCGCCCAGCTGCTTCGGCGAGCCGATGTTGAATGGGTGGCCGGCCAGCTTATGGATTTCCTCCTCATATTCATGCATGCGCAAAGCAAAATCCTGCGACAGCGCCGCCAGTTGCGCACGATCGACTTTGACGCCCAGCCGCTCCATCTCGGCCAGCACGGGAACCAGCGGCCGCTCGATGGTTTCATACAGGGTAAGTAATTTTTCTGCCGCCACCAGCGGCTTGAAACACTGCCACAGGCGCAGAGTGATATCAGCATCCTCAGCAGCATACTGGCCGGCTTTTTCGATCTCGACCTCGTCGAAGCGCTTGCGCTCGCGGCCGGTGCCGGTGACGTCGTCATAGCTGATGGTTTTGTAGGAGAGATAGCGCTCGGCCAGCTCATCCATGCCCTGTCCATGTTCGCCGGCGTGCAGTACGTAAGCGAGCAGCATGGTGTCGTCGATGGGCGCGATGCGGATGCCGTGGCGGCGCATCACCTGCATGTCGTATTTGATGTTGTGGCCGATCTTGAGCACGCTCTCATCTTCCAGCAATGGCTTGATGAGCGTCAGGGCGCGGGCCAGAGGGATTTGGCCGGGGATTAGAGATTGGGCATTAGGGATTGGGGAAAAAAGGTCAGGCGCATTATTCTTCCCCGATCCCGAATCCCCAAGCCCTACTGCCTTATGCCCCAGCGGCACATAACACGCCTCTCCCGCCTCGACAGAAAGCGAAAATCCCACCAGCTCAGCCTGCATGGGATTGAGCGACGTCGTTTCTGTGTCGAAGGCGACATAGCCCTTGGCCATGGCTTTGGCGACCCAGGCGGCAAGGGAGGATTCGTCACGCACCAACGTGTAGGTGGCAGGTGACAGGTGATGGGTGTCAGAAGTGGTTGCTTTTTCTGTCACCTGCTCCCTGACACCTGACACCTGAAACTTCTGCTGCAGCCGCGTCACCAGCGACTTGAAGCCATGCGCCTGCGCGAAGTCGATCAGTTTTTCGGGCGCGGGGGTTTTGACCGCGAGTTCTTCCAGCGCCACCGGCACCGGCGCATCGCAATGCAGCGTCACCAGCTGCTTGGAAAGCCGTGCCTGCTCGGCGTTCATCTGCAGGCATTCGCGACGTTTGGGCTGCTTGATCTCGGCGCAGCGCTCAAGCAGCGTTTCAAGATCGCCATAGATACTGATCAGCTCGGCGGCGGTCTTGGGGCCGATGCCGGGAACGCCGGGCACGTTGTCGGAGCTGTCGCCGATCATGGCCAGCACGTCGAGCACCTTCTCCGGCCCGACGCCGAATTTTTCGCGCACTTCCTTTTCGCCAATGGGCTTGTTTTTCATGGCATCGTACATCTCGATGCCGTCGCCGATCAGCTGCATCAGGTCTTTGTCGGAGGAGACGATGGTAACATGAATTCCCTGCGCCTGCGCCTGTTTCGCGTAGGTAGCGATGATGTCGTCGGCCTCGTAATCCGGGAGCTCCACCTGCGGGAGATTCAGCGCTTCGGTGGCCTCGCGCACCAAGGCGAACTGTGGGATGAGATCGTCCGGAGCCGGCGGGCGGTGCGCCTTATATTCGGGATAAAGACGATTGCGAAAGGTTTTGCGCGCCGCATCGAAAATGACGGCCACATAATCCGCCTTGTTGCCCTCCATCAGCTTCAGCACCATGGTGACGAAGCCGTATACCGCGCCGACCGGCGTGCCTTTCGGATCGGTCAGCGGCGGCAATGCATGGTAGGCGCGGAAGATGAAGCCGGAGCCGTCGATGAGATAGAGAGTTTTAGTCATGGGCCATTAGTCACGGGTCATGGGGCACTAGTCAATAGTTTCATTGCCAGCCTTTCTGTGCTTGATATAGTGCGCTTCTTACCCATAACCAGGACGCATGACTCATGACCGATCTTCCCATTATCACCGGCCCCGTACGCAAGCCGCTTTCCAGCGGCAAGCCCAAGCAACTGGTCGTGCTGCTGCATGGCTGGGGCGCCGACGGCCCGAATCTGATTGACCTGGCCGACATGTGGGCGGAAGCGCTGCCTGACGCGCAGTTTATCGCGCCCAACGCGCCACAGGTCTGCGAAGCGAATCCCTATGGCTATCAATGGTTCTCGCTGATGGACCGCCAGCCGCAGCATATGCTCGAAGGCGTGCGCGGCGCGGCGGCAATCGTGAACCATTTTCTCGACGAGCAGCTGAAAGCGCTGGCGCTCGATAACAGCAAGCTGGCGCTGGTGGGGTTTTCGCAGGGCACCATGGTG
>JAGWLJ010000364.1 GCA_028873275.1 Pseudomonadota bacterium | reverse complement strand
CTTTTTCGAGCGCCTTGCGCGTGGCCGGGATGGGGCCGGTGCCCATGATGGCCGGATCGACGCCGGCATGGGCCCAGGATTTGATGGTCGCCATGGGCTTCAAGCCGCGCTTGTCGGCTTCCTTTCGCGTCATCAGCATAACGGCGGCGGCGCCGTCGTTGATGCTCGAGGCGTTGCCGGCGGTGACGCTGCCTTCCTTGTCGAAGGCGGGCTTGAGCTTGGCGAGGGCCTCTATGGTGGTGTCGGCGCGCGGGCCTTCGTCGGTGTCGATGGTGACGTCGCCTTTCTTGCCGGAAATCACCACTGGCACGATCTCATCCTTGAATTTTCCGGCCTTAATGGCGGCGGAGGCTTTCTGCTGTGAGGCCAGCGCAAACTGATCTTGATCCTGGCGGCTGATATTGAATTTCTTGGCGACGTTCTCAGCAGTGACGCCCATATGCACATGGTGGAAAGGATCGACCAGTGCATCGGTCAGCATGGTGTCTACAAAGGTCGCCGGTCCCATCTTGATGCCGGGGCGCAAGAGCGCGGCATGCGGCGCCTGGCTCATGCTTTCCTGCCCGCCGGCGATGACGACCTGGCTGTCGCCGTTTCTGATCGCCTGGTAGCCCAGCGCCACGGCGCGCAGGCCCGAGCCGCACAGCTGATTCATGCCCCAGGCGGGAGTTTCCTTGGGGATTCCGGCGTTGATCGAAGCCTGCCGAGCCGGATTCGGGCCGGCGGCGGCGGTAAGAATCTGGCCGAGAATGACTTCAGAGACATCGCCGCCCGCAACATTGGTGCGCTTGAGAAGTTCCCTGAGCACGATTTCACCCAACTTGTGCGCGGGCAGTGTGGAAAGGCCGCCGTTGAAATTGCCGACCGGCGTGCGCAAAGCGCTGACGATAACGATGTCCTGATCTGTAGCCATAAACCCTCCGATGGATGGGGTTGTATTTAGGTAGGAGGATATTAGTTGTCCAGCATTAGTTTTTGCGGCGTTGCAGCATAAATTCTATCTCGCGGGACATGGCAGCGATAATACTCGTTTGAGATAATCTTCCGCCTTCGTTATATAAATGCCATGCTGACTGCCTCCAACCTTACCTGCGTGCGCGGCGACCGGAAGATTTTCTCCGGCCTGGGCTTTTGCCTGCAGGAAGGCGCGCTGCTCCTGCTCAAAGGCCCCAACGGCTCAGGAAAGAC
>JAGWLJ010000363.1 GCA_028873275.1 Pseudomonadota bacterium | reverse complement strand
CATTCTCGGCAAACGCCTGCCGGAGAAAATGAAGCAGATCATTCCTGCTTCCAAGAAAGGCGAGGGGAAGCAGCTGCCCGACGGCAGCGTGGACATCAGCGGCGAGAAATTATTGCCGCAGGACTACACGCTCCAGCTCGAGCCCAAGCCCGAATATAAAGATCGCGCGCAGGCGCTTTCCACCAACGATGCGCTGGTGATTCTCGATACCGCCGTCACGCCCGAGCTTGAGGCCGAGGGCATTGCGCGCGATGTGGTGCGCATGGTGCAGCAGGCGAGGAAGGATGCGGGGCTCAATGTTTCCGATCGCATCCGGCTGCATCTGGCCGCGCCGGAGGCGGTGAGCAAGGCCGTTGCCGCGCATAAGGATTATCTGATGGAGCAGACGCTGTCGGTGGAACTCTCCGAGCAGAAACTTGAGAAACCGGCTTTCTCCGCCGAGAATACGCTCGACGATCAGAAGATCGTCATCTCGCTGGCGGTAGCAGCCTGACTGTCATCCCGCACTTGTTGCGGGATCTCATGCCAATGGAGGGAGGCCCCGCAATACATGCGGGGCGACAGATTACCCCGCCAGCAAATTCCCCGCCACGTTGATGTATTTGCGCGCAGCTTCCTGCGCCTGGTTCACGGCATCTGCCAGCGGCACCTTGCCGCGCACGCTGGCCAGCTTGATCATCATCGGCAGGTTGACGCCGGCGATAACTTCGATGCCTTCCGTTTTCATGACCGAGATGGCGAGGTTCGAAGGCGTACCACCGAACATGTCGGTGAGGATAACGACGCCGTCGCCGCCGCCCGCTTCATGCACTGCTTTGACAATGCGCTCGCGCGCGGCTTCGGCGTCGTCCTCGGGCTCGATGCCGACGGCCAGCATCTGCGCCTGCTTTCCCACCACATGCTCGGTAACGGCAACCAGCGCTTCCGCCAATTTGCCGTGGCTTACGACGACGACTCCGATCATGACGATTGCTCCAGATCCCTGTGCCTGATGCCTACGTTATAGCCTTCTTTCTCGAGAAAGCCACTGAGCTTTTGCGCCAGGTACACCGAGCGGTGGCGGCCGCCGGTGCAGCCGATGGCGATGGTCAGGTAGCTCTTGCCTTCCTCGAGATAGCGCGGCAAGAGCGGCAGCAGCAAAGCGGTAAAATGCTGCCAGAAGGCGGCGAAATCGCGGTCAGCCTCGATGGCG
>JAGWLJ010000362.1 GCA_028873275.1 Pseudomonadota bacterium | reverse complement strand
GGCTTGATGCCTGCCTTGGCCGCGGGCGTATCGTCAATCGGCGACACCACCTTGACCAGGCCGTTTTCCATCGTCACCTCGATGCCCAGCCCGCCGAATTCGCCCTTGGTCTGCACCTGCATTTCCTTGAAGGCTTTCTCGTTCATATAACCCGAATGCGGGTCGAGCGAGGTCAGCATGCCGTTAATGGCCGCTTCGATCAGGTCGCTGTCCTTGACCGGCTCGACATAATCGGTGCGCACGCGCTCGAAGACTTCGCCGAACAGATCCAGCATCTGCAGCGTGTTGTCCTTGTCGGCGTAGGCGACGATAGGCGTCGCCAGCATGGTGCCCACCAGGCAGATTTTCATAAAGCGTTTCATTACAATCATTGCTCCTTGTACTTGTTCAATCCACTGATCCACGGCGCGGGATTGATCGGCCGGTTGTTCTGTCTCAGCTCCATATATAAACGGTTGCCTGACTCACTGTCACCCATAGCACCAATCGGCTCGCCTTCCAACAGAAACTGACCTACCGAAGCGTCTATTTTTGAAAATCCGGCCAGGAGCGTGTGAAAATCGTCGCTGTGGCGGATGATCACCATTGAGCCATAATTTAAAAATGGCCCGGCGAATACCACCTCGCCATCGTAAGGCGCCATCACCTGCGCTTTTTTCGGCGTGGAAATCAGAATGCCTTTGCTGTTGTCATGCCCGAAAAGCTGGATGACCTTGCCGGCCACCGGCGGGCGGATATGGCCCTTGGCGCTGGCAAACGAGCGCAGCTTGCCTTTCTTGCCCTCGGGCTGGCGCTTATCGGGTTCGAGTTCAATGCCCGGGCCTTTTTTCTCTTCTTTCTCAATGGATGACATCAAGTCCTGCAAATCATCGGCCTTTTTCGCCAGCTGTCGGATCGTTTCCTCCTGCTCCAACTGCTCGCGGCCCAGCTGGTCGCGCAGCGCCTTGCGCTCGGCCAGCTTCACCGTCAGCGCCTTGCGTTCCTTGTCCAGCGCTTCGCGGCGGCGATTTAGATCATCGCGCCCCTGCTGCACCCGGTCCTCGAGCTGATGCAGCTCATCGATCTGCTGTCCCAGCGCCTCGGTCTGGCTCTTGATACTTTCCGAAAGCATTTTAAGCGCCCGCGCCGCCTTCATGGCATGATCGACGTCGCCCGGCATCATCACCATCGCCTTCGGCGGCGTGCGGCTTAAGGCCAGC
>JAGWLJ010000099.1 GCA_028873275.1 Pseudomonadota bacterium | reverse complement strand
ACCGTGCAGATAATCGATGCCTTGGTCGATCTTGCCTTCAAAGATTGGCGCCTAGTCAAGCCAGGCACCGATCCGAAATTGCTCCCGCCTACATCCTATGAAAAAAAGTTTCGTCAATGGAAAGAGAATGGTAAACAAGGGGCTGTACCGGAGCCCACTAAGCGCGAGCGCGCCGAGGGAGAGCGAAGGCTTGGCATTTTACAGAATTATTATGAGAAGGATTTTCTCACAAAGAGGGAAACGAGGCTGGCATTGCGCGTTTTAAAAGTGCTGGATCACAGCTTTGCGCGCGGGCCGGAAGACGCTGGAGAAGTGGAAGGTGCTAATAGGTTGTTTTTTCGGTCCTTTGGTGATAAACCGGGACAGAATTTGGGACTGCAGATGTAAGTTAAAGGACTTTATGACTGAACGCATCATCATCTTCGACACCACCCTGCGCGACGGCGAGCAATCGCCCGGCATGAGCATGAACCTCGAAGAAAAGCTACTGGTGGCCGAGGGGCTGGACGCCATGGGCGTCGACGTCATTGAGGCGGGATTCGCCATCGCATCGCAGGGGGATTTCGAAGCGGTGTATGCTATTGCCGGGCGCATCAGGAACGCGGTAGTGTGTTCGCTGGCACGCGCCAAGACGGCCGATATCGAGCGGGCGGCCGAGGCCATAAAACCGGCGCAGCGCGGGCGGATTCATACCTTTATGTCGACCTCCGACATTCACCTCAAATACCAGTACCGCATCGACCAGACGGCCTGCCTCGGCATGATCCGCGACAGCGTGACGCTCGCCCGCAGATTCACCGATAACGTCGAATGGTCGGCGATGGATGCCACGCGCACCGAAAAGGATTTCCTGTGCAAAGCGGTGGAAACGGCCATCACTGCCGGCGCAACGACGGTCAATATTCCCGACACGGTGGGCTATGCTACACCGGATGATTACGGCGCCCTCATCAAATACCTGCGCGACAAGGTGCCCAACATCGACAAGGCCATCATCTCCACCCATTGCCAGAACGATTTAGGCCTTGCCACCGCCAATTCGCTGGCGGCGATCAGGAGCGGCGCGCGGCAGATCGAATGCACCATCAACGGCATCGGCGAGCGGGCCGGTAACACGGCGCTTGAAGAAGTGGTGATGGCCATCAAAACCCGCGCCGATATGTATCCCTATACCACCGGCGTCAACACCACGCATATCACCCGCATGTCGAAGCTGGTGCAGAGCATCACCGGCGCCATGGTGCAGGTCAACAAGGCCATCGTCGGCGCCAACGCCTTCGCCCATGAATCGGGCATCCACCAGGACGGCGTTTTGAAGCATGCCGGAACCTACGAAATCATGTCGCCCGAATCGGTGGGGCTGACCAAATCGAATTTAGTGCTGGGCAAGCATTCCGGGCGGCATGCCTTCCGCGAGCGGCTCTCGGAGCTCGGCATCGAGATCGGCGATAATGCGTTCGAGGAGGCGTTTCACCGCTTCAAAGACTTGGCTGACAAGAAGAAGGACATTTACGACGAGGACATCATCGCCCTGCTCGATAGCGAGTCGCGCCGCGAGGACGCTATCCAGCTCGAATCGCTGCACATCACCTGCGGCACAGTTGGCCCGCAGACGGCGATGCTGGCCCTGCGCGTTGACGGCGAGGTGCGCCGCGCCACCGTCGAGGGCAACGGTCCCATTGACGCCACCTTCAACGCCATCGCTGCGCTGGTGCCGCATACGGCGGCGCTCAAGCTCTACCAGGTCAACGCCATCACCGCCGGCACCGACGCCCAGGCCGAAGTCAACGTGCGCCTGGAATCGCCTGAGGGCCGCATCGTCAACGGTACCGGCAGCAATATCGACACGCTGGTCGCTTCGGCGCTGGCCTATATCAATGCGCTCACCAAGCTGCAGACATTGCAATCGCGCGAAACGCTGCTGCCGAAAGCAGGATAATAGATGACAAGATGATGGAAGATAAGATAATGTCCCTTCATCCATCATCTTATTATCTTTCATCCTGTTGGGATCACTATGCTGCATAAACTCTTCGGACTTGCCTCTTCCGACATGGCCATCGACCTCGGTACGGCCAACACCCTCGTGTACGTCAGGGGGCGCGGCATCGTGCTCAATGAGCCATCGGTGGTGGCGATGAAGGATGCCGGCGGCACCATGGTGCCCTTCGCCTTCGGCAACGAGGCCAAGATGATGCTGGGCCGCACCCCCGCCAAGATCGACGCCAAGCGACCGCTGAAAGACGGCGTCATCGCAGATTTCCAATCGGCCGAGGAGATGATCAAGCATTTCATCCACCGCGTGCATGCCAAGAACAGCTTTATCCGCCCGCGCCCGCTGATCATCATCTGCGTGCCCTCCGGCTCAACGCCGGTGGAGCGTCGCGCCATTCAGGAGGCAGCGGAAAACGCCGGCGCGCGCGATGTGTTCCTCATCGAAGAGCCCATGGCGGCGGCGATTGGTGCCGGGCTGCCCGTCACCGAGCCGACCGGTTCGATGATCGTCGATATCGGCGGTGGCACGACGGAAGTGGCCGTGCTGTCGCTCGGCGGCATCGTCTATGCCCGCTCAGTGCGCGTCGGCGGCGATAAGATGGACGAAGCCATCATTTCCTACATCCGCCGCTACGGCAACCTGCTGATCGGCGAAACCACCGCCGAGAAAATCAAGAAAGAAATCGGCGCCGCCTGCGCGCCCGAAAACGGCGAAGGCAAGCTGGTCGAGATCAAAGGCCGCGACCTGATGAACGGCGTGCCCAAGGAAATCATGCTCTCGGAATACCAGATCGCCGAATCGCTGGTCGAGCCGGTGGGGCAGATCATTGAGGCGGTGAAAGTGGCGCTCGAATGCACGCCGCCGGAGCTTTCCTCTGACATCGTCGACAAGGGCATCGTGCTCTCGGGCGGCGGCGCGCTGCTCAGGAACCTCGACCTGGTGCTTTCCAACGCCACTTCGCTGCCGGTGTTCGTGGCCGAGGAGCCGCTCAACTGCGTGGCCGTTGGCTCCGGCCGGGTGCTGGAGAATCCCGACCAGCTCAAGCACGTGCTGTTCAAGCAGGAATAGCCTGTCGTCATTTTCGTGAAGCCTGTGGTGCTCGCACAGGATTGAATATCAACGTTTTCTTAACCATCCTTCGCGTATAATGCGAAGTGGTACATAAGCATTGCAGAAATTTCCGGTTGCGAAGGCAGCCGTGACGCGTAATAACTATTCAAACGATCGCTACGCACATGGCTGTCAGAAAAACGCGCTCCGCCTATATACTCCTTCCGGGAAAGCAATGGCTTAACCGTGCCGGTCTCGCCCTGCTGGCGACGGCGGGACTTTCACTCCTCCTGATGAGCAAGGCGCATAACCCGGCGGCCGACCGGCTGCGTGGCGCCATTACCGATGCGGCGGTGCCGGTGCTTTCCGTGGCCAGCCGTCCTCTCGATGTCGCTTATGAAATCGGTGCATGGATCGCTGATCTGTCACGGGTGCATGCGGAAAATGTCGTGCTCAGAAACCAGAATATCCAGCTGCTGCAATGGCAGGCGGCGGCCAAGGACCTCGAGGCGGAAAACGCCTCGCTGCGCTCCCTGCTTAAAGTCGTTCCTGCGCATAAGAGCGATTTCGTCACCGCGCACATGGTGTCTGATATTGGCGGGCCATATGTCCGCTCGGCGCTGCTGGCCGGCGGCAGCGATAACGGCGTTCGCAAGGACGAAGCCGTCGTCGCCGAGAGCGGGCTGATCGGCCGCATCGTCAATGTCGGCGCGTCGAGCGCCCGCGTGCTGTTGCTCTCTGATATCAATTCCCGAGTGCCGGTGATCGCCGAGCATGCCCAGGAAAAAGCCATCCTAGCCGGTAATAACGGTGAGTTACCGACGCTGGCTTATTTGCCAGCCGGCAGCAGGGTAGAGGCGGGCGACCGCATCGTGACTTCCGGCGACGGCGGCGTATTCCCCAAAGGGGTGCCGGTGGGCGTGGTGGTGGGGCAGGGCTCGTCGCTTTCCGTGCAGCTCTTCGCCGATCCCGCCAAAGCGGCCTATGTCAGCGTCGTCGATACGACGTTCTAAGGCATGATCCAATCCTCTACCCGCATGGAACTGTGGCTGTGGTCGGCCATGCCATCCATCATCACGTTTATTCTGGCGGTATTCACGCTTTCCTCCAAGCATATCCCCGGGCTGGCGCCTATCATGCCGGCGCTGCCGCTGATCCCCATCTTCTACTGGGGCACGATGCACGCGCGCGAAATGCCCTACGGGTTCCTGTTTGCGCTGGGGCTCGCAGTCGACGCGGCAAGCGGGCTGCCGCTGGGGCTTTCCTCGGTGCTCTACATGCTGTTCCTGGCGCTGCTGCGCGCCCAGCGGCGCTTTTTTCACAAGGAAGGTTTTATCGTCAAATGGGGATATTTCACCCTGTTGATGGGTATCGTCTTCTGCGTTCAGTGGCTGTTGCTCTCTTTCTTCTATTCCCGCGCGTTGCCAGCCGGCGCGGCGTTCATCCAGTGGGGGCTCACCGCCTGCTGCTACCCGCTGTTGCATAAGCTCTTTGACGGCATCAGCGAGCATATTCATGCGCGGCGCTGGCAGCTGCTGCACGGAAGATAGATGCCAGGTGACAGGCGGCAGGCGGCGGAATATTCTGTCACCTGAATCCTGATACCTGACACCTTACAATGCCCAAAGAAAACGAAAAGCAGCGAATTTTTACCCGCCGTGCCGTGATTTTCGGCGGCCTTCAGCTGGCGGCCTTTTCTCTGTTGGCCGGGCGGCTGGGCTACCTGCAGTTCATCAAGGCCAGGGAATTCACCACGCTCTCCGAGAACAACCGCATCAAGCTGCAGCTGATCGCGCCGGAGCGCGGCCGCATCCTCGACCGCTGCGGCGTGCCGATGGCGCTCAACCAGAAGAACTATCGGCTGTTCATCGATTACAGCGGGCTGACGCAGTCCGCTTTCCGCGCCACGGTGGCCCGTCTGCATGAGCTGCTGCCGTTGCCGGAGAAAAAACTGCGCCAGTTGCAGACGACGCGCGTATCCTCGGCGGCCATGCCGGAACTGATCAGGGAGCATCTGGCCTGGGAGGAGGTGGCGCTGATTGAGCTGCACATGTTGGAGCTGCCGGGGGTAACGATCGATATCGGCCAGATCCGCCACTATCCCTTTGTCGATCAGGCGGCGCACCTGATCGGCTATGTCGGCACGGTGGCGGAGGAGGATCTTTCCGGCCAGAACGACGAGGCGCTGATGCGCCTGCCCGATTTCCGTATCGGCAAGAACGGTGTCGAGAAGGCGCTGGAGGATCAGCTGCGCGGCACGGCCGGCATCAGGAGCCTCGAGGTCAACGTGCATGGCGTGCCGGTGCGCGAGGTCAGCCGCAAGGAAAGCGTTCCCGGCGAGAATATGCGCCTGACCATCGACAGCCGCCTGCAATCCTATGCCGCCGGCCTGGTGGCGCAGGAGAGCGCCGGCGTCGTCGTCATGGAGGTGGAGACGGGTAATGTGCTGGCGCTGGTGTCGATGCCCGGCTTCGACCCCGACATTTTCTCGACCGGCATCACCGCCGATTACTGGAAAGAGCTGAGCGGCGACAAAAAAGGCCCGCTGCTCAACAAGGCCATCAGCGGCCAGTATCCCCCCGGCTCGACCTTCAAGATGATGGTAGGGCTGGCAGGACTGAGCGCCGGCGTGATCAGCCCCTCGTCCGTTATCAATTGTCCAGGGCAGTTTTTCCTGGGCGACCACAAATTCCAATGCTGGAAGCAGGGCGGTCACGGCAGCGTGCATTTCCGTGAAGCCATCCAGCAATCCTGTGACGTCTTTTTTTACACGGTGGCCGAGCGCCTTGGCATCGATCCGTACGCGAAAATGGCGCGCGAGTTCGGACTGGGGCAGCTGCACGACCTGGGCATCGTGGGCGAGAAGCCGGGCATTATTCCCGATGCG
>JAGWLJ010000361.1 GCA_028873275.1 Pseudomonadota bacterium | reverse complement strand
ATCAGCTTGGCGTCCTCCTCGGCCATCCACGACATGCGGCCGCTTTCTTCCAGCTGCTTCTTGAGGCGTTCGTAAATCACGCGCAGATGCGTGACGTCGGACAGCGCATACGACAGCTGCCGCTCGGAGAGCGGGCGCGCCGACCAGTCGGAGTAACGGGAGCTTTTGTCGATCTCGGCCCCGACGATCTGGTTGACCAGCGCCTCATACCCCACCGATTCGCCGTAGCCGCACACCGCCGCCGCGATCTGCGTGTCAAACACGGGGAAGGGGATCTTGCCCGACAGCAGGTGGAAGATTTCGATATCCTGCCGCGCCGCGTGGAACACTTTGGTCAGCGCCGGCAGCTGCATCAGTTCGAAAACGGGAGCGAGGTCGATGCCGGGCGCCAGCGGGTCGATCCCTGCCGCCTGGCGCGAGCCGGCGATTTGCAGCAGGCAGAGTTTGGGGAAATAGGTTTTGTCGCGCAGGAATTCGGTGTCGACGGCGATGAACTCGTCCTTCGCGGCTGCCGCGCAAAAAGCGGTCAACTCGGGCTGGGTGGTGATGAGCGGCGTCGGCAAGGATTTCTGCATGCCCGCAAGGTAGTGAAGCGGCGCGGCAATGGCAATGGGTTAACGGCTATTTTTACTTAGAAGCCCAGAGCGCCCGTAACCGTATGAATCGCCTTGTCAATCCAGCTCTGCTCCAGTTGCGGTTGCGGTGGCGCCAGCGGCGGCCGCTGGCCGACCGTCTCCACCCAGGTCTGGGCGGGCGTCCCGCCGGCCAGTATCTGCGCCGCGATGGCGGCGTCGGACGGGTTGGCGGGGGCCACTGGCTTATCCAGCGCCGCCAGCTGATTCAGCACTTCCTGCAATTTATCGGCAGGAATGGCCATATCGACCCGGAACTGGCCTTCCACGTAATTGGAATCTTCCTGCTTTCTGATGCGGATCATTTCCTTTTTGGGTGTGCCATCAGCGTTTTTTGTGGCACGCCAGTTGGAATGATCCTCGAACAAGGGATCTTTGAGGATGGCATCGACATCCGCCGCCAGTTCTGGCTTTTTATCCTTAATGTATTTGAGGGATTTTTCGATGCCCGTTTTTAAATCCAGAGGACCAGCAATTTTTGAGAAGAGTTCAACCGGCTTCTCACCTAATGCACCTTCATAAAGGATGGCGCGGGAAACAGCTTTTTTCAGGTCGGCTGGATTTTCCT
>JAGWLJ010000360.1 GCA_028873275.1 Pseudomonadota bacterium | reverse complement strand
CAGCGGCGCACGGTCGCCGTCCATGCTGAACACGGTTTCGGTCAGGATCAGGCAGTGGTGGTAATCGGCACGGTTGGCTTCGAGCAACAGGCGGCAATGCGCCAGGTTGTTATGCGCGAAACGCAGCACATCCGCGCCGGAAAGCCGCGCCCCGTCATAGGCGCAGGCATGGATCAGCTTGTCGGCGAGTATCAGGTCGCCCTTGCCCACCAGCGCCGGAATCGCGCCGATATTGGCCAGGTAGCCGCTGCCGAACACACAGGCCGCTTCCGTGCCTTTATATTCCGCCAGCACCGCTTCCAGCTCGTCATAGAACGGATAATTGCCGGTCACCAGCCGCGACGCCCCTGCCCCCGCCCCGTATTTCTGAAGCGCCTCCTGCGTGGCAGCGATTACTTGCGGGTGATGGGTCAATCCCAGATAATCATTGCAGCTGAAGGAGATAAGCTCGCGGCCGCTGCGGCGCACGCGCACGCCGTCCTCGCGCAGGGTTTCGCGCAAAACCCGACGCTGGCGCTTGCTCTCCAGCACCTGCAATTTCTGTTGTAATATCGCGTCCAATGCTGGCATTATCGGCCATTATTCACTGTTTCGGGTAACCCATGTCTAGCATACGCCATGACTGGCGGAAGGATGAAGTTTTAAACCTTTTCGCTTCTCCGTTCAACGACTTGCTGTTTAACGCCCATAGCGTGCACCGCCGGCATTTCAATCCCCGCGAGGTGCAGGTCTCCACGCTGCTGTCCATCAAGACCGGCGGCTGCGCCGAAGATTGCGCCTACTGCCCGCAAAGCGCCCAGTTCACCACCGGCGTCAAAGCCGGGAAACTCATGGCAAAAGAAGAGGTTCTGCGCGAAGCCACCAAGGCCAGGGAAGCCGGAGCCTCGCGCTTCTGCATGGGCGCAGCCTGGCGTTCTCCCAAGGACCGCGATATCGACCAGCTCTCCGACATCATCTCCGGCGTCAAGGCGCTGGGACTCGAAACCTGCGCCACGCTGGGGATGCTCTCCGGCGAACAGGCGCGGCGGCTCAAGGCCTCCGGGCTCGATTATTATAACCACAACCTCGATACTTCCGAAGCCTATTACCCGCAGATCATCACCACCCGCACCTATCAGGACCGGCTCGATACATTGGCCGAAGTGCGCGAGGCGGGGATGCACGTCTGCTGCGGCGGCATCGTCGGCATGGGCGAGGCAGTGG
>JAGWLJ010000098.1 GCA_028873275.1 Pseudomonadota bacterium | reverse complement strand
CCGGTAAATTCGAAAAAGACCTCGAGCGCTTGCGCCGGCGAGGCAAGAGCCTTCCGAAGATTGAAGCCATTGTAGAAAAGCTGCAAACGGGAATGGCGTTGGAGCCAAGGCATCGCCCGCATATTCTGTCCGGCGACTGGGCCGGGTTTTGGGAGCTGCACATCGAGCCTGATTGGCTGCTTATCTATGCCATCGACGGAGAAGCGGTATATCTGGTTCGCACTGGCACGCATTCGGATCTGTTCTAATGGATATCGCCGTACAGCTGCATCATCCCCGCTGGAAAACGCTGCTCAGGCCGTACTGCAAAACGGTGCGGGAGGCCTGCCAAGCGGCGCTGGCCGCCACGCGGCAAAAAGGGGAAATAGCCGTTGTGCTGGCCGATGACGCGTTTGTCCGCGACCTCAATAAAACCTATCGCGGCAGGGACAAGCCGACCAATGTCCTCTCCTTTCCCGGCGACGGCGATTACCTGGGCGACATCATCCTTGCGCTTGAAACCGTCGAGCGCGAGGCAAGGGAGCAGGGCAAGACGGCCAGGGATCACGCGAAGCACCTGCTGGTGCATGGCACGCTGCATCTCCTGGGATACGACCATGAGCGGGAAGGCGAAGCGCGGCGCATGGAGGCGCTGGAGATAAAAATCCTTAGAAATCTTAGCGTTGCAAATCCCTACTTGTCCGATGCGCCCTGAGCGTGTACGATTATTGGCCAATGAAATCCGCCGCCTATAGTCTATCCATGGATAACACCAGCAGCGAGCGCGACGCGCTTGCCTCCGCCCCCGAAACGAGCCAGGAAACCCGGCCGCGCCCATCGCTGCTGCAGTCGATGCGCGACTGGCTGCACCACAAGCTGGCCGCGCGCGAGGCTTCGCTTAAGGAAGCCATCGAAGAAGTGATCGAGGAGCACGCGGAGCAGACCGACGAGGGGCTGGCGCCGGAAGAGAAGGTCATGCTTCACAACGTGCTGTCCTTCAGCGACATCAAGGTCAGCGACATCATGGTGCAGCGCACCGACATCGCCGCCGTGCCCGTCGATATTTCGCTTCCGGACTTCAAGGCGCACCTGCTGGCGCAGCGCCATACGCGCATCCCGGTGTATGAGGAGTCGCTCGATCACGTGCTGGGCTTCGCTCATGTGAAAGACCTGCTGCCCATGCTGGCCGGCGATACGCCATTCGATATACGCTCGGCGCTGCGCAGCCTGCTCTTCGTGCCGCCGTCGATGCCGATCATCGACCTGCTGGTGAAAATGCGGCAGGCGGGCAGCCACATGGCCATCGTCGTCGACGAATACGGCGGCACCGACGGGCTGGTGACGATGGAAGATCTTTTCGAGGAAATCGTCGGCGACATCCAGGACGAGCACGACTGGGACGAGGAGCCGGAAGACCGCATCGTGAAGGTCGGCGATCACGTGTTCGAGGTCAATGCGCGCATCCCGGTCGAGACGCTGGAGAAGGAGCTGGGGCTGCCGCTGGTGGCGCCGGAGAAAAGCGGCGAGATCGAGACGCTGGGCGGGCTGATTTCGTTCCAATTGGGCCGGGTGCCTTCGCGGGGGGAAACCGTGCCGCATCCGTCCGGCGCGCGCTTCGAGATTCTCGATGCCGATCCGCGCCGCATCCGCCGGGTGCGGATCCTGACGGCGTGACCGCTCTTGCAGAGACGCGGGGCTGGAAGCGCAATGCGCTGGCCTTCGCCCTGGGTATCTGCGCCACGCTGACCCTGGCGCCGTTTTTTTATTTCCCGCTTTTGATTCCGGCTTTCGCCGGGCTTTACCTGCTGGTCCAGGCATCGCCGTCGCGCCGGCGGGCGTTCTGGGACGGCTGGTGGTGGGGCTGGGGATTTTACATCACCGGGCTCTACTGGTTCTGCATCGCGCTGCTCACCGATCCCGACAAGTTCGCCTGGCTGATTCCCTTCGCGCTGTTCGGCCTGACCGGCGTCATCGCCCTCTATAGCGGCGTCGCCTGCTGGATATTTGCGCGGCTGCCGGTGCGGGGCCTGAGCGGCATCTTTGTTTTCGCCGTGGTGTGGACGGTGATCGAATACGCGCGCGGCCACCTGTTCACCGGCTTTCCGTGGAACCTGCCCGGCTACAGCTTCGGTTTTTCCGATACGTCGCTGCAACTGGCATCGCTGGTGAATGTCTATGGACTCACGTTTTTCGCCGTGCTGCTGGGCGGGTCGCTGGCCGGGCTTAAAGAGAGGAGAGGCTGGCTGTTCATCGCTGCCGTTTGGGCCTTATTCGTGGCCGGGATGGGATGGGGAGCGTGGCGGCTGCACGAAGCCGACCGGGTGCCCGAAGCGGAACGCACCGTGCCTGGCGTGGCGCTGCGGTTGGTGCAGGCCGATATCTCGCAGCCGCATAAATGGGATCCGAAACTCCAGATGCATGGCCTGCGCGAGCATATCCGCCTGACGCAGTCAGCCGGGCTCGACAACGTGACGCATGTCGTCTGGCCGGAAACGGCGACGCCTTATATCCTTTCGGTCAGGGAACCGCTGACCCATATCCTGGGAAACAGCATCCCGCCGGGAGAGATTCTCATCACCGGCGCACTGCGCGCCGAAGGGACATCCGAGAACTGGCAGGTATGGAACAGCCTGGTGGCGCTTTCCCATGAGGGCGGCATCGTCGGCAGCTACGACAAGATCAAGCTGGTGCCGTTCGGCGAATTCCTGCCGTTCCGCAATCTGCTTCCCAAAGCCTGGCTGACCCCGGTGGGTGATAAGGATTTCTCCTCCGGCCGGCAGGGGCAGGTGCTGGAATGGCCCGGCCTGCCGCCGCTGATCCCGCTGATCTGCTACGAGGCCATTTTCCCGGAAATGGCGACCGACCCGTCGCACCGCGCCCAGCTGCTGCTCAATGTTACCAATGATGCCTGGTTTGGCTTAAGCAGCGGCCCGCACCAGCATTTCGAGATGGCGCGCATGCGGGCGGTGGAGCAGGGGATTCCGCTGGTGCGCGTGGCCAATACGGGCATTACGGCCGTGGTGGACCCTTTCGGCCGCGTTCTTGCCTCGCTGCCGCTGGGAACGCAGGGGGTTCTGGATGCGAGGTTGCCCCGCGCAGAAAACCGCTATACAACTTATACGGGTTATAGTAATATATTTTTACTAATATTAGTAATTACGGGAACGATTTTAACCATAAGGCAAGGAAAGCCATATAAAAATTAATTATTTCGCTTGCCAGTTGTGCCGATTTCCGCAACAGTGACGCGGTTGTTAACCTCATTGCCCAAGGATTATATGCCTAAGAACGATATCGATATGCAGGTCGGCAAACGGTTGCGCCAGCGTCGCACCATGCTGGGGCTCAGCCAGGAGGCGCTGGCACGGGCCGTCGGCATCACTTTTCAGCAGGTGCAGAAATACGAGAAAGGCGCCAACGCCATGAACGCCACCCGCCTGTGCGAATTCGCCAAATTCTTGCATGTGCCGGTAGCCTATTTCTTCGATGACCTGGAAGCGGCCAAGGGCCATGCCGCCGGCTTCGCCGAGGAAGGCGAGAAGTTCGAGCACGCCCATCGAGCTTCCGACCGCGAATCGCTGGAAATGATGAAAGCCTTCAAGCGCATTTCGCAGCAGAGTATCCGCAAGCGCATCACCGACATGGTTCGGGCTATTGCCGACAACCAGGCGGTGATGGATTGAAGATTGCTTCCAGGCTCTGATCCTGCACTTAAGGGGTAAGAACATGACTAAGCCATCCGCTGCCACACTAAGCAACGCTCGCATAGAAGACATCATTAAAAAGCTGACGGCTCTTGCCATCGGTGAAGACATTTCTTTAGGCCGTGTCGAAACACGTTCCTATACGCCGACACTGGCCAGCGAGTATTCAAAGACGGCGTATTACACCAAGGTCGAACACCATGAAAGCAAGCGGTCGGCGGGGGAATGCGTAAAATTTAATCCTGATACTCGGCAGATCGAATGCTATTTCGACAGGGACAGCGTAAGCGATTGCGTACGGCATTACACGGCAGCCTATTATTGCAAGGCGGTAGGGCAAATGCTCAGCGCTCCTGTATCTGTTGATCTTTCCAAGATACAGGGATTGCGTTTTGCAAGGCTGGCACATGATGAGCACGGTGCAGGGCAGATTGTATACACGTTCGATGCCACGGAAAAGAACATACAGGCTTTGGAAGAACTATATCACGCCTATAAAGAGGATCACGATATAATGAAACCGCCGTCTGGCAGGACACAAGAGATAAAAAGAGGAATAATTAGTCGACAGCACCGCCGTCGCTAAGGCGTGTTGACTTAACACCCGTATCTATTAAGATCGCAATATATTCAGGTGGGGATTTGGACAGCTTGCCGCCACCTTATAAACACGGTCTAAGCTATTCGGTCGCCGCGCGCCCGGATATCCGGAATCCCCGCTGAGAACAGAACCGTCATGTGAGGGATGCCATGTCCGACCGTTTTTCCAACCGCAGCCAGTATGTATTCACCAGTGAATCCGTGGCCGAGGGCCATCCGGACAAGGTGTGCGATCAGATCTCCGACGCCATCGTCGACGCCATGCTGACCGCCAACCCGCACGCCCGCGCCGCCATCGAGACGCTGGCCACCACCAATTACGTGCTGGTCGCCGGCGAGACGCGCGGCGCCGAGGAAGTCACGACGCGCGCCGCCATCGAGCAGATCGTGCGCGACAAGGTGCGCGAGATCGGCTACGCGCAGGAGGGCTTCCATGCCGACGAGCTGGAAGTCAAGGTGCTGCTGCATCACCAGTCGGCGGATATCGCCATGGGCGTCGACTCTAATCATGCCAAAGACGAAGGTGCCGGCGACCAGGGCATCATGTTCGGCTTTGCCTGCACGGAAACGGAAGAATTCATGCCCGCTCCCATCCAGCTGGCCAACCGCATCCTGCTTAACCTGTCACGCGCCCGCCATAGCGGCGAGGCTCAGGGCTTAGGCCCCGATGCCAAGAGCCAGGTGTCGCTGCTTTATGAAAACGGCAAGCCGGTGCGCGCCACTTCGATCGTCCTTTCCACGCAGCACGCCGCCGGCCTGTCGCAGAAGCAGGTGCGGGAGCTGGTGCGGCCCTATGTCATGGCCGCCCTGCCGCAGGGCTGGATGTGCGACGAGAGCGAGTTTTACGTCAATCCCACCGGCCAGTTCATCATCGGCGGCCCGGACGGCGATTGCGGCCTGACGGGCAGGAAGATCATCGTCGATACCTATGGCGGCGCGGCGCCGCATGGCGGCGGCGCCTTCTCGGGCAAGGACCCGACCAAGGTCGACCGCTCCGCCGCTTATATGGCGCGATATCTTGCCAAAAACGTGGTGGCTGCCGGCCTGGCCGACTACTGCACTATCCAGCTGTCCTACGCCATCGGCATCTCCAAGCCCATCTCCTTCTACGTCAGCACCGGCGGCACGGCGCGCGTCGACGAGGCGAAGCTCGAAAAGCGCCTGCAGGAGCTGGTCGACTTAAGCCCGCGCGGCATCCGCGAATACTTGAAGCTCAACCGCCCGATCTACGCCCGCACCGCCGCCTACGGCCATTTCGGCCGCCAGCCCGACGCCACCGGCGGCTTCTCCTGGGAAAAGCTCGACCTGGTCGCTGCGCTGCAGGATACGTTCGGCCTGAAACAGCGCAAAGCGTAACTTGCCCGACGCCGAACCCACACACCGCTTGGCCTCTTATGGCCGCCGCCGCGGCCGCCGCCTGCGCGCCGGGCGACAGGAGCGGCTGGCGACGATGCTGCCCAGGTTGGGGGTTGGGGATTGGGGACTGGGCATCGGGGAAGGATATCCTCTCCCTAATGCCCAATCCCTAATGCCTGATCCCTTGTGGCTCGAAATCGGCTTCGGCGGTGGCGAGCATCTGGCGCACCAGGCGGCGCTGCATCCGCAGGCGGGTATCATCGGATGTGAGCCGTATATCGATGGCATCGCTGGATTGCTGGCCTTACTTTCCCCCTCCC
>JAGWLJ010000359.1 GCA_028873275.1 Pseudomonadota bacterium | reverse complement strand
GAGCCTGCATGAGCAGGAGCAGTCCCGCAAGGAAAAACAGCTGGAGGAGGCCACCGCGCATCCGCTGGTGTCGAGCGTGCTGGAACGGTTTCCCGGCGCGAAAATCGTCAATGTGAAGGAGCACGCATGAGCGATGAAGAAAAGCCCAAAGAAGAAAAATTGACGCTGGGAAATGTGGTAGGCGCCGTATCGAAAATTATTTCTGAAGATGAACAGGAAAAAAGCCTTTTAAGCAAAGTAGGCTATCATGTGATTGGTGGTTTCATTTTAGCATTTATCCTTTCCTGTTTTTTCTATATTAGGAGTAAATTATGAACTTGCAGAAAATGATGCAGCAGGCGCAAGCCATGCAGACAAAACTCGCCGAAATGCAGGCGAAGCTGGAATCGGAAGAAACCGAGGGCAGCGCCGGCGGCGGCATGGTGAAGGTGCGCTTAAACGGCAAGCGCAAGCTGCTCAATGTGAGCATCGACGATAGCCTGATGAAACCCGACGAAAAGGAAGTGCTGGAAGACCTGCTGGTCGCGGCGCATAACGACGCCTGCGGCAAGATCGACTCCAGCGCCTCGCAGAAAATGAGCGAAGTGACGAGCGGCCTTAATCTGCCGCCGGGCATGAAGCTGCCGTTTTGACCGTGTTCGGTGTTCCGTGCTGCGTGTTCCGTGATATATAATGCAGACGGATTATTTCCAGAACACTGAACACGGAACACAGAACACAATTTATGTCACACAGCGACCTCGATGAACTGATTCGCCTGTTTTCCAAATTGCCGGGGCTTGGGCCGCGCTCGGCGCGCCGCGCCGTGCTGCACCTGATCCGCCACAAGGAACCGCTGATGTCGCCGCTGGCCACCGCCATTGCCCGCACGATGGAGACCATCCGCACCTGCGCCTCCTGCGGCAACCTCGACACGCACGATCCCTGCGCCATCTGCACCGATCAGCGGCGCGACGTGTCGGTGATCTGCGTGGTGGAGGAACTCGCCGACCTGTGGGCCATCGAGCGCTGCTCGCTCTATAAGGGGCAATATCACGTGCTGGGCGGCACGCTCTCGGCGCTTGACGGGCGCGGGCCGGCGCAGCTCAACGTCGAGCCGCTCATCACCCGCGCGGCGGCGGATGCGGTCAAGGAAATCATTCTCGCCACCAACGCCACCATCGAAGGCCAGACCACCGCGCATTACCTGACGACGCGGCTTGAAAG
>JAGWLJ010000358.1 GCA_028873275.1 Pseudomonadota bacterium | reverse complement strand
TCAGCGCAAAGGCCGCCTCGGCGGTGATGGGGTCGAGGTTGCCGGTCGGCTCGTCGGCGAGCAGGATCGGCGGGTCGCCCACCAGCGCACGCGCCATGGCGACGCGCTGCTGCTCGCCGCCGGAGAGCCGTGCCGGACGGTGCGTTTTGCGCTCCGAAAGCCCCAGCGAATCGAGCAGCGCCGCCGCCCGCTCATGCGCCGCGGCAGCTCCCTGGCCGCCGATCATCTGCGGCAGCATGACGTTTTCGAGCGCCGAGAATTCCGGCAGCAGATGATGAAACTGATAAATAAAACCGATCTGCCGCCGCCGCACATAAGTGCGCACCGCGTCGGACGCGCCGGTCACATCCTCGCCGCTAACCATCACCTTTCCGGAGGTCGGCGTGTCGAGCAGCCCGGCGATATGCAGCAGCGTCGATTTGCCGGATCCGCTGGGCCCAAGCAGCGCCACCGCCTCGCCACGCCGCACCTCAAAGTCGAGATGCGAAAACACCGAAAGTTTCTGCCCGCCCTGCTCATAGACGCGGGCGACGTTCTGCAGCCGGATGACAGGCTCCATAGCAATCATGGCGTGACTTTCTCCCGTATATTCGCTACGAAATATATTCGCTGCAGCAAGAGAAAAACAGAGAAAAATACCATGCCCCCCGCCGATCGCTCCAAGCCGTTCCGCCTGCGGGCCTCACGCCTGCTGTACGAGGCGATATTCACAGGCAGCCTGGCCGGCGCGGCGCTGATGTACGCCTGGTGCACGCATTTTTATTCCACCGGGCAAAGCGACTGGATTTCCTACCAGATGCTGGGGCAGGCCTTTCTGGCAGGGCATACCCATCTTGGCACCGTGCCCGATCCGCGGCTGCTGGCGCTGCCGAATCCTTACAACCCGGCCGGGCGCGACGGCATCCGCCTGTTATGGGACGCCTCCCTGTATCAGGGGAAATATTACCTGTATTTCGGCCCGGTGCCTGCGTTGCTGCTGTGGATCCCGGTGAAGCTGGCGACCGGCTTCGACCTTCATGACCTGCAGCTTAACTTCATCTTCTGCCTCGCCGGGACGTATTTTCTGCTGCGGATTCTCGCCGGCCTCATGGAACGGCAGCCGCCGGGCGTACGATGGGAAATGACGCCGGCCATTTTCGCGCTGGGCTTCGGCACCTGGATATTCCAGATGCTGCATCAGGGCGGTATCTACGATGTGCCGGTCGCCGGGGCTTATG
>JAGWLJ010000357.1 GCA_028873275.1 Pseudomonadota bacterium | reverse complement strand
ATTCGAGGAATAATTCGCCGTCATCCATTCCTTTGAGCGCTTCGCCCACCAGCCGCTCGACGCGCGGCTTATCCATGCCGGTGCGGGTGAAGAAGAGATCGGTGAGGGTGTGGGTGTCGGTCATGATTTTCGCTATCTTCGGCTTTGATGCATTCTCCAATGGATAGAGGGTAGGGTCAAGCCCGACCATGACATGGATTTCTGTATAAAAACTAAGCAGGATTTTTATTGCACTCGTATCCAGGAAAGATTACAAAATCGCATCGTCCGTTTATCTCCATTTTTATAATGAGCGTCGAATGAAACGGGTTATTTCCTTGGCGTCCGCCCTGTGGCTGGCTTTGGGCGCGGCCGCATCTGCCTCCGACGAACCCTATGTCGGCATGGCCAAGCCCTGGCAGCTGGGATTCCAGACGCCGGTTACGCCGGTCATGGAAAAGCTCTATGGCATGCATGACTTCCTGCTGGTCATCATTGCGGCTATTACCGCGCTGGTGCTTGCGCTGCTGGTGTTTATCAGCCTGCGTTTCCACCGCCGCTTCAACCCCGTCCCCAGCAAAACCACGCATAACACGCGCCTCGAGGTGATCTGGACGGCGATTCCCATTTTGATCCTGGTCGTCATCGCCATCCCGTCGCTCAGGCTCCATTATTATATGGAGGAGCACGTCAATCCTGATCTTACCGTCAAGGTGACGGGCTACCAGTGGTACTGGCATTACGATTATCCCGACAGCGGCGGCTTCGGCTTCGACAGCTACATCAAGAAAGACGGCGATCTGAAACCCGGCGATATCCGCCAGCTGGCGGTTGATAACAGCCTCGTCGTGCCGGTCGATGCCACCGTGCGCGTATTGATTACCGGCGCCGATGTCATCCATTCCTGGGCGGTGCCGTCCTTCGGCATCAAGCGCGACGCCGTGCCCGGCCGGCTCAACGAAACCTGGTTCAAGGCCGAGAAGATCGGCACGTTCTATGGCCAGTGCTCGCAGCTCTGCGGCGTCGGCCACGGCTTCATGCCGATTTCGGTGCAGGTGGTGAGCAAGGACGATTTCAATGCCTGGGTCAAGCAGCAGCAGGACAAGGCCGGGATCAAGCCTGCTGCGCAGACGGAGATGAATAAGGCGCTGACTCCGGAGACCAATCCCACTGTTCCCGCCGCCCCGGCTCCGGCCGCGCCGCTGGCCAAGCCCGAGGCTCCGGCCAAGAATGCGACG
>JAGWLJ010000097.1 GCA_028873275.1 Pseudomonadota bacterium | reverse complement strand
GCATTGAAGAGCGCCCGTTCATTCATCGCCGCTTTCAGGAAATGGCAGTGCAGGCAGGCATTGCCGGTGCTGAGCTTTATACGGCGAATCACCGGATGCCGGAGGCTTCGGCGATATCGGGCAATAAAATCGTGGTGTCGCGCACGTTGCTGAATCTACTGAATGACCAAGAGGTTGTTGCAGTGATTGGTCATGAATTGGGGCACTGCATGCATATCAAAAAGCATTTTGCATTAGGTGCTGCATCAAAGGCAGGCTTTATAGCGAGTGGTATTTTAAGCTATATGGCGGTCAATAAACTACTGCCAGAACCGAAGCCTCAGAATGCTGCGAATGAGGAACGATATTCCCGGCGCAGCTTGTTCAGGCGCGGTGCAGTTAAGGGAACCGCCGCATTTTTAGGCGCATGGGCGGGGGGCGATATCACGCGGTCTCTTGCCGTTGCCGCGCGCGAAGACGAAGCGGATGACGAGGGACTTAAGCTGCATGGAGACAGGGAAGCGTTTATGTCGGCCTTGACGAAGATGGCGGCCTACCTCCAGGAGCGGGGATTCCGCGTTGACGGGCATGGTTACCGGAACGCGCAGGAAAGAAGCGACCGTCTCGAGCGGTAATTATGCCGCTTTCTTCCGCTTCAGCAGTGGTAACAGATATTTCCCCGTGATGCTGTCCTTGTGGCCGGCCACGGCTTCCGGTGTGCCGGTGGCGATGATCTTGCCGCCCTTGTCGCCGCCGCCGGGGCCGATATCGATGATCCAGTCGGCGGTTTTGATAACGTCGAGGTTATGTTCGATGACCAGTACCGTGTTGCCGCTATCGACCAGCTTGTGCAGCACGACCAGTAGTTTTTTGATGTCATCGCTGTGCAGGCCGGTGGTCGGTTCGTCGAGAATGTAGAGCGTGCGGCCGGTGGCGCGCTTGCTGAGTTCGCGGGCCAGCTTGATGCGCTGCGCCTCGCCGCCGGAAAGCGTGGTGGCGGATTGGCCGATGGCAATATAGCCTAAGCCCACTTCCTGCATGGCCAGCAGTTTTTCGCGGATGGAAGGCTGTGCCGAGAAAAACTGCGCGCCTTCCTCGACGGTCATATCGAGCACGTCGGCAATGGATTTATCCTTGTATTTGATCTCCAGCGTCTCGCGATTGTAGCGACGGCCGTGGCAGACATCGCATTTGACGTAGACGTCGGGCAGGAAATGCATCTCGATCTTGATCAGCCCGTCGCCCTGGCAGGCTTCGCAGCGGCCGCCCTTGACGTTGAAGGAGAAGCGGCCGGGATGGTAGCCGCGCGCCTTGGCTTCCGGTAGGGCGGTATACCAGTCGCGGATAGGCGTAAAGGCGCCGGTATAGGTAGCGGGGTTGCTGCGCGGCGTGCGGCCGATGGGCGACTGGTCGATCTCGATCACCTTGTCGATGTATTCGAGGCCGGCGATGCTGTCGTAATGGCCGGGCAATTCCCGGCTGCCGTGCAGCTTGCGGTTGATGGCCTTGTACAGCGTTTCGATGACGAGCGTCGATTTGCCGCCGCCGGAAACGCCGGTGACGCAGCAGAACGTTCCCAGGGGAATGTCCGCTTTGACATTTTTCAGGTTGTTGGCGCTGGCGCCGCTGATGGCGATTTTTTTCTTCTGCACGGGGCGGCGCTTGTCCGGTACGGCGATAAATTTTGCGCCGCTCAGATACTGGCCAGTCAGGCTAGCCTTGTTCTTCATCACCTGCGTTGCCGTGCCTTCGGCGACTACCTTGCCGCCATGGATGCCGGCGCCGGGGCCGATATCGATCAGGTGGTCGGCGGCGCGCATGGTGTCTTCGTCATGCTCGACGACGATGACCGTGTTGCCCAGGTCGCGCAGGTGTTTCAGCGTGTGCAGCAGCCGTTCGTTGTCGCACTGGTGCAGGCCGATGGAAGGTTCATCGAGAACATAAAGCACGCCGGAAAGCCCGCTGCCGATCTGCGATGCCAGCCTAATGCGCTGCGATTCGCCGCCGGACAGCGTGCCGGATTCGCGCGCCAGCGTCAGGTAATCAAGCCCGACATTGACCAGGAATTGCAGCCGCTCGCGGATTTCCTTGAGAATTTTATGGGCGATTTCCTGGTGCTTTTTGCTGAGTTGACTTTCGAGCCTGCCGAACCAGTCATGCGCCGCCTCAATGGTGAACTCCGTCACCTGGCCGATATGCAGGCCCGCCACCTTGACGCAGAGCGCCTCGGGCTTGAGACGGTAGCCGTGGCAGGCTTCGCATTTATGAGCGTTCTTGTATTTGTCGAATTCCTCACGCACGCTGTCGCTGGTGATTTCCTTATAGCGGCGTTCCAGGTTGGGGATGACCCCCTCGAAGGGTTTTTCGACGGCAAAGCTGCGCGAGCCGTCATAATAGGTCATGCGCACGTCTTCCGTGCCGGAGCCGTAAAGGATGATGTTCTGGATTTTATCTGGCAGGTCTTTGAATGGCGTGTTCGTGCTGAACTTGTAATGCCGGGCCAGCGATGCCAGCGCGTCCTGGAAGAAGCGCGTGTTGCCCGCCCACGGCATTCCGCCCCAGGGAGCGATGGCGCGTTCGGAGAGCGATTTGCTGCGGTCGGGCACCACCAGGTCGGGATCGAAAGCCGCCTCGGTGCCCAGGCCGTCGCATTCCGGGCAGGCGCCATAAGGGCTGTTGAAGGAGAACAGGCGCGGCTCGATCTCCGGCAGGGTGAAGCCGCTCACTGGGCAGGCGAACTTCGAGGATAGGAGGAAGGTGTCAGGTGTCAGGTGTCGGGTGTCAGAAGATGCCTTTTTATCTGTCACCTGACTTCTGTCACCTGACACCAGCTGCACCTTCAGCAACCCATTCCCCAACTCCAGCGCCTGCTCAATGGAATCCGGTAGCCGGTTGCCCAAATCCTTGCTGACGGCGATGCGATCCACCACCACGTCGATCTCATGCTTCTTGTTTTTGTCGAGAGCAGGAATCTCGTCTATCTCATACAGCTCGCCGTCGATCTTCAGGCGCTGAAAGCCTTTTTTCTGCAGTGCGGCGATTTCCTTTTTATATTCGCCCTTGTGGCCGCGCACGATGGGGGCCATGAGGTAAAGTTTCGTACCTTCCGGCAGGCTCAGGATACGGTCGACCATCTGTGAGATGGTCTGGCTTTCGATGGGCTGGCCGGTGGCGGGCGAGTAGGGGATGCCGATGCGGGCATAGAGCAGGCGCAGGTAATCGTAAATCTCGGTGACGGTACCGACCGTGGAGCGCGGGTTGCGCGAGGTGGTTTTCTGGTCGATGGCGATGGCGGGCGACAGGCCGTCGATCGATTCGACATCCGGCTTGTCCTGAATGTTGAGGAATTGGCGGGCGTAGGAGGACAGGCTCTCGACATAACGCCGCTGTCCCTCGGCGTAGATGGTGTCGAAGGCGAGGCTCGACTTGCCGGAGCCGGACGGGCCGGTGATGACCACCAGCTTATTGCGCGGAATATCGACGTCGATGTTCTTGAGATTATGTTCTTTTGCGCCGCGGACGGAGATCTGATCGTCTTTTTCCATAATTCCTTAACGAAAAGGGATATTCTAATCATTTTCTTGTAGCGTGGTAGCGCTTTCTACGCTTATATGGGAAAAATTTATTGCTTTTAAAGAGGAGCATTTATGGCTGGCAGCGTGAACAAGGTGATTCTGGTGGGCAATCTGGGACGCGACCCGGAAATCCGCACGACGCAGGACGGGCGCGAGATCGCCAATTTTACGCTGGCAACGTCCGAATCCTGGAAGGATCGCAATACCGGCGAGCGCAAGGAGAAAACCGAGTGGCACCGTGTGGTGATTTTCAGCGAAGGGCTGGTTAATGTCGTCAAGAACTACCTGAAAAAAGGCGCGAAAGTCTATGTCGAAGGCGCGCTTCAGACGCGCAAGTGGACCGACCAGTCCGGCCAGGAAAAATATACCACCGAAATCGTATTGCAGGGCTTCGGCTCGACGCTGACCATGCTCGATTCGCGCCCCGGCAGCGGCGGCGAATCCGGCAGCTATCAGCAGGGCGGCAGCGGCATGGGCGCATCGGCCGGGGCTTCCACGCCCAAGCCAGCGGCGGAACTGCTGGACGACGAAATTCCGTTCTAACTGTCATTCTCCCTGCGCGGGGATAACGCAAATCAACTTTTCTTTCTGAAATGCGCCTTCAGATGCTTCGCCACGTTGGGCGAAACAAAGGAGGAAATATCGCCGTCCAACCGGGCGATCTGCTTGACAAAGCGCGACGAGATGAAATGCGTGTCCTCGGAGGCGGTGAGGAAGACGGTTTCAATGCCGGGGTTCAGCCGGTCGTTCATGCAGGCCATCTGGAATTCGTATTCGAAGTCGGACACGGCGCGCAGACCGCGGATGATCAGGCGCGCACCATTTTCCTCGGCGAATTTGACCAGCAGGCCGGAGAAGGTGCGCACTTCGATGCGGCTGGCCGCCGTGCCCAACTGTTTTATGTCTTCCCTGACCAGCTTTCCACGCGTTTTCAGGTCGAATACCGGCGCTTTCCCGCTATCGAGCGCCACTCCGATGATCAGCTTGTCCACCACTTTGAGCGCGCGCTTGATGATGTCCATATGCCCGACGGTGATCGGGTCGAACGTGCCGGGATAGATGCCGGTGCGCGGCATTAAAGACTGGCGCCTTTCCCCGTCTCCGGGAGACGGTTGAGAATGTTTTCAACAGGACTTTGCGAGCCGCGTTGCTTCAGGGAATCGTATATTTCGCGTAATCCGGAAGAGCCTTTCTCAGCTACCGCAAGCATGATTGTCTTGCGTTGTTCCAATCGTTTAATCAGGGCGTCGACCTGTTCCTGTTCTTCGTCCCACAGCATGGGAGAGACCTTTTTTTCTTTCGTCAATTTGATCATCTGATTATAAACGTGACCGACCATAGTTGCTATGCCAAGCGCGGCATTATGAGGTATTCGGCCCGGCTCGGCGGGCAATTCGGCCGGTGCGCCAAGTAGTCGGGCCCATCTGCCGGGTTTTGGAGGAGGGGCCAGCGATGGCCCCAGCATTAAATGCGCCGCTTGAGACCACCGGTCGAATGCTTCCAGTTTTTTCAGGTCCAGAAATTCATCCTGGATGGCGGCAATAACCAGATCTTCCATGCGCGCCTGCGCCTTCACGCAGAACGTGCAGGGATCGGGATCGAATTCCAGTATCTTGCTGATTTCTTCTGAGGCGTTGTTCTCAAAGCTCATGGGCTGCTTCCTCTGCGTTTGTTACATTTTCCTCACCCTCCGGCACGGTGACCACGCTCACCACTTTTTCGCCGTCGGCAGTTTTAAGAATGGTCACGCCCTGCGTGTTGCGGCCGGCGATGCGGATGTCTCCCAGCGGACAGCGAATGACGGTGGCGCGGTCGGTCATCAGCATGATCTGGCCGATGTGGCCTACCGGCTGGCTGGCCACCACCTTGCCGTTGCGCGGGCTGGTGATGATGCCTACGATGCCGCTGCCACCGCGGCCGGTGGTGCGGTATTCATAAGCCGAGCTGCGCTTGCCGTAGCCGTTCTCGGTGACGGTCAGGATGAACTGTTCGGCGGCTTCCATTTCGCGGAAACGCTCGGGCGATAGAGTGATTTCCGTAATGCCTTCGTCGTCATGCTCCGGCTGGTCGACCTGCTCGCCTTCCTGGCGGCGTTTGGCCGAAGCAATCTTGAGATAAGCATGACGCTCCTCCAGCGTGGTTCCGATCCCGCCGAGAATGCTCATCGACACCACCTCGTCGCCTTCGGCCAGCTTCATGCCGCGCACGCCGTCGGAGGTGCGGCTCTTGAACACGCGCACGTCGTTCACCGCGAAGCGGATGCATTTGCCGCTTTTGGAGGCCAGCAGCGCATGATCGCTTTCGCTGCAGACTTTGACGGCCACCAGCTTGTCGCCCTCGTCCATGCGGATGGCGATCTTGCCGCTGACGCGGATATCGTGGAAATCCGACAGGTCATTGCGGCGCACATTGCCTTTGGCGGTGGAGAAGAAGATATGCATGCTGTCCCACTTCGTCTCGTCTTCCGGCAGGGGCATGAAGGTGGTGATCGTTTCGCCTTCGGACAGCGGGAAGATATTGACCAGCGCCTT
>JAGWLJ010000356.1 GCA_028873275.1 Pseudomonadota bacterium | reverse complement strand
TGGTGCAGGCCCATTCATAGCTGAGATTGAGCGTATAAACGCCGCGCGATTCCAGTATCTCGGCATAGGATTCGATTTCGTAGAGGAAGGGATTGCGGGTTCGTTTCAGCCAGCGATGCGAAACACGGTCGGCCAGGGGAAACGCCAGCGTCGCCGCGGCATTGGAGAGCGGGCCATAAGTGCGCCGCGCCGCTTTGATCAGCGCCTGCGCGCGGTCGGGATAGGCGCGCAGCAGGTCCACCGGCGTCTTGCCGCGAAGGTCAACCGTGGGAATGGCGGGTTTCAGCATGATTCCATCATTAGAAGATTGGACTTATTTATCAAAGCATATAATATGCCAACCTTCGAGTAATGAAGGAATTAAAAGAATCCATGTCCAAGAAACCCACCCGTAACCAGGCCGAAGACGCCGTGCGCACGCTGATCCGCTGGGCCGGCGACGACCCCAAACGCGAGGGCCTCGTCGATACGCCCAAGCGCGTCGTCAAGGCCTACGAGGAATTTTTCAGCGGCTACAACGTCAATCCGGCGGCGGTCTTAAACCGCACCTTCAAGGAAGTCGAAGGCTACGATGAGATGATCGTGCTGCGCGACATCGTCTTCAAGTCGCACTGCGAGCATCACATGGTGCCGTTCACCGGCAAAGCGCACGTCGCCTATATTCCCGGAAACAAAGTGCTTGGCGTGAGCAAGCTGGCGCGGCTGGTGGATGCCTATGCCAAGCGGCTGCAGGTGCAGGAGAAGCTCACGGCGCAGATCGCAACCACTCTGCACGAGGTCTTGAAGCCGCGCGGCGTGGCGGTTGTCATCGAGGCGACGCACATGTGCATGACGACGCGCGGCGTGCAGAAACCGGGATCGGTGATGCAGACCAGCCAGCTGCTGGGGCTCTTCAAGAGCGACCCGCGCACCCGTCAGGAATTGTTCAGCCTGCTTAAATTGTAAAGGAAAGGCATGGTCACGAATCGCCGGAGCGATCCCTTAACCCGCAACGCCATCCAGCTCCTCGAATTGCTCGTAGGGTTCGACAGCGTCAGCCGCAACCCCAACCTGCCGATCATCGCGCTCATCGAAGACTACCTCGATGAATGCGGCATCTCCAGCACGCGCATCTATTCGCCGGACAAAAAGAAATGCAACCTGCTGGCGCGCATCGGCCCCGAAGAGGAAGGCGGCATTATTCTCTCCGGCCATACCGACGTCGTGCCGGTGGACGGGCAGGACTGGAAAAGCCC
>JAGWLJ010000355.1 GCA_028873275.1 Pseudomonadota bacterium | reverse complement strand
ATACCTGCGCGGCGAACGCATCCCGCGCAAGGAATTCCTCACCCGGCTGGCCAAGGCCACCGGCGGCGAAGTCACCGCCAACGATTTCCTCGACCTGCCGGTCACCCAGGAGAAATCCATGAGCAAAGCGCAAATCCATTCGCTGCCTGCCGCCAAAGCAGCCCTCCCCAAGCCGGGCATGCTGAAACTCTACCGCGACATGCTGACCATCCGCCGGTTCGAGGAAAAGGCCGGCCAATTATACGGCATGGGCTTAATCGGCGGCTTCTGCCATCTCTATATCGGCCAGGAGGCGGTGGTGGTGGGCATGCAAAGCTGCATCACGAAGGACGACGCTGTCGTCACCAGCTACCGCGACCACGGCCACATGATCGCAACCGGCATGGACCCGAAAGGCATCATGGCCGAGCTCACCGGCCGCGAGGGCGGCTTCTCGCGCGGCAAGGGCGGCTCGATGCACATGTTCTCCACCGAAAAGCATTTTTACGGCGGGCACGGCATCGTCGGCGCCTCGGTACCGATCGGCACCGGCATCGCGTTTGCCCACAAATACCGCGAAAACGGGTGCCTGAGCCTCACCTATTTCGGCGACGGCGCCTCGAACCAGGGGCAGGTATACGAATCCTTCAACATGGCGAGCTTATGGAAACTGCCGGTCATCTACATCATCGAAAACAACCAGTACGGCATGGGCACCAGCGTCAAGCGCGCCTCAGCGACGACGGATTTATACCGGCGCGGCGAAGCCTTCGGCATCCCCGGCAAACAGGTGGACGGGATGGATGTCATCAACGTACGCGCGGCAGGGCTTGAAGCGGTGGAATATGTGCGCGGCGGGCACGGGCCGGTGCTGCTCGAAATGAAGACGTACCGCTACCGCGGCCATTCGATGTCCGATCCGGCGAAGTACCGCAGCAAGGAAGAAGTCGAGGATTATAAATCGCACCACGACCCCATCGAGGGCATGAAGGCGCGGCTCCTGCAGGGCAACATCGCCAGCGAAGACGCCATCAAGAAAATCGAGCAGGAAGTGAAAGCGACCATAGCCGAAGCCGCCGAATTCGCGCAAACCAGCCCCGAACCGGCCGAGAGCGAATTGTGGACGGATGTGGTGGTGTGATGGTGCGCGTGGTGTGCGTCGGCCTGCTGCTCAGCCTCACCGGTTGCTTCTGCATGCCGAGCGCCGGCGATAATGTGATGAGCTCGTCATATTTCCACGATTGCTGGAATACGGCGGCGC
>JAGWLJ010000096.1 GCA_028873275.1 Pseudomonadota bacterium | reverse complement strand
GAGACGTAGCGCTGACCGAAGGCACGATCATCTACAGAAACCCGCTGTTCGAGCTGATCCAGTATACGCCGAAGACGGAGAAAACCTATCCCGAGCCAGTGCTGATCATCCCGGCCTGGATCATGAAATATTATATCCTCGACCTGTCGCCGGCGAATTCCATGGTGCGCTACCTGGTCGAGCAGGGCCATACGGTGTTCATGATCTCGTGGAAAAATCCCGATGCGCGCTACCGCGAGGTCGATTTCACCGATTATCTCAAGGAAGGGGCGCTCAAAGCGCTGGAGGCGGCGCAGGAAATCACCGGCCATAAGGTGCATGCGGTGGGCTATTGCATCGGCGGCACGCTGCTGGCCATGCTGGCGGCGTATCTGGCCAATAAAAAACGTGATTCTCTTGCCACCATCACCCTGTTTGCCGCCCAGACCGATTTCATCGATGCCGGCGGGCTGATGACCTTCATCGACGAGGCACAGCTGACCTATCTCGAAGACGTCATGTTCTCGCAGGGCTACCTGCGCGGCGACCAGGTCTCGGCAGCCTTCGAGCTGCTGCAGCCGCGCGAGCTGATCTGGCACCGCATGATGGAGGAATACCTGATGGGCGACCGCGCCAAGGCCTTCGACCTGATGGCCTGGGACAAGGATGCCACCCGCCTCCCCTACCGCATGCACAGCCAGTACCTGCGCTCGCTCTACCTGCATAATTCCCTGGCCGAGGGCGAATACGTGGTGGACGGCCACGCGCTGGAGCTGAGCGATATTGACCGGCCGATGTTCGTCGTCTCGACAGAGAAGGATCACATCGCGCCATGGAAATCGGTGTATAAAATCCATCACCTGACTGAAACCGAGATCACCTTCGCGCTGGCCAACAAAGGCCATAACGGCGGCATCATCAGCGAGCCGGGACATGAGGGTCGGGCCTTTCGCCTCGCCGTGCGCAAGAGGGGCGGCCACACGCTGCTGCCGGATAAATGGATGAAACAGCAGGAGGCCAGGCCCGGCTCGTGGTGGGTGGCGTGGCATAGCTGGCTGGCGGCCCATTCCTCCGCGCAGGCCGCCCCGCCGCCCATGGGCGGCAAAGCCTATCCGCCGCTGGCCGACGCACCGGGCCAGTATGTGCATGAGCATTGAATCATAACTATGCTGCGACCATAATGCGGCCATGCTCCGCCGCGTCACCTCCGTCATCGCCCTGCTCGCCAGTTTCTCCATCCTCTGCCTCGGGCATGGGTTGCAGAGCGTGCTGCTGCCGGCGCGGGCCGATCTCATGCATTTTTCCGGCGTGCTGATCGGCGGGTTGATGTCTTCCTATTACGTCGGGTTCATCGCCGGCACCTTCGTCTGCCCGTGGCTGATCGCGCGCGTGGGCCACATCCGCGTGTTCGCCGCCGCCGCCGCCGGCGCGTCGGCCATCATGCTGGCGCATTCATTGACGCTGCACCCGCTGGCGTGGCTCCTGCTGCGGGCCATATACGGCCTGTGCCTGGTGCATCTCTACACCGTCATGGAGAGCTGGCTCAACCGCATCGTCGACCAGGACACGCGCGGGCGGATTCTCTCGGTCTACATGATCATCAACTTCATCAGTATGTCGCTGGGGCAGATGCTGTTCTTTCTCGCTCCTGCCGACGGGTTCGAGCTGTTCGCCATATCCTCGATGCTGCTGTCGCTGGCATTGGTGCCGCTGATTTTAAGCCGCATCGAGCAGCCAACGCCCATCGAAGCGCCGCAGACGCTGGGCGTGCGGCGGCTGCTTGCCATCTCGCCGCTGAGCGTGGCCGGCGCGCTAGCGGCAGGGCTGATGGGCAGCGCCTACTGGGGGCTTACCGCCGCCTACGTCATCAACCTCGGCTTCCCGCCGCATGACGCTGCCTGGTTCATGGCGGCCGGGCTGATGGGCGGGCTTCTGACGCAATGGCCGCTGGGCGCGCTTTCCGACCGCATCGGGCGGCGGCAGGTGATCATGCTGGCCTCGGCGCTGGTTCTCAGCGCCTCGCTGGCGCTGGCGCTGACGGCGCTATGGTCGTCGCCTTCCGCTACATTCGGCATGGGATGGCTGTTGGTGTGGAGTATGCTGTTCGGAGCCGGGCTGCACCCGCTTTATTCGCTGTGCATCGCCCATGCCAATGATTTCGTCGGGCCGGAATATTTCGTGCGCGCCAGCGTCGGGCTGCAGCTGATCCAGAGCGTCGGCGCCATCATCGGGCCGCTGGCGGCCGGCGCCATGATCCATGCGGCAGGGCAGTCGATGCTGTTTTTCTATCTCGCCCTGCTGGCGGGAGCGCTGATCCTCTACGACCTGGCGCGCATAGCCAAAGGCCGCATGCCGGCCTTCACCAAGCCGTTCCGCTTACTGACGCGCACCGGACTGCTGGCCGTCATGATGGACCCGCGCTACCGCAGGCGCAAGGAACAGCCGCCGGGCTAGCGGGCGGCGCCTCCGCCGGCGCCAGCTGCACCGCCTGCCGCGCCCGTTCCCGCTGCACCCGCGCCGCCACCCGTAGCCCCCGTCACACCACCACTCATAGTACCGTTGGCGTTACCGGTAGCATTGCTGTTCGTATTGACGTCCATATTCGAGGAATTGGTGCTGTTATCGATTCCGGTATTGTTCGCTGTATTGGCACCCATCGGCTGATTCATCGGTGATGCTGTTCCACCCAGCGTGCGCTCCGTCGTATTGGGCGTATAGAGCGTTGAGCCGGATGGATTGGCCAAGCCGGATTCCGTTGTATTCGGCTGCTGTCCCGGGCTTGTATTATAATAATTAGAGTATGCGGATTGTGCCTGCGCGCCTGATGCGGTGCCGATGGTCAGCCCAAGCAAGAGCAGAGTCTTGAAGTATGTCATAATTCCTCCCTTTATATATAAACGGCATCGCCCGGGAAAATCCCGGGCGATGCCAGTTACACTCATTTTACAACGTTCAGTATTCGTCTTTAGTTTCGCGGTCGACGGCGTCCTTGGCCTTGCCCATGGCCTTCTGGGCCTCGCCGGCGGCTTTCTTAGCGTCGCCTTTGAGCACGGCGGATTGGTCATTAGCCACTTTGCCGTACGTGCGCTCGAACGAACCTTCGACCTTCTTGGCAGTCCCTTTGATGGTATCTTTGTTCATAAAAACCTCCTTTGGGCGACAGACGCCCTACGGTTAATCATCGCACATGCCACGGTAAAAAAAGTATATGGATAAAAAGGTCAGATATACGGACCACGTAAATGCCTCAAAGTGGCACATTAACCAATTGTTATATAATTGCATTTATTTTGGCAGCCGATGATATTCTAGGTCGCTTGATCGCAATCAAATACGCGGCGGCGGACAGGCGGTAGATTTCGATAAACCCACCGTAAAGGCAGTATGCGATATTTATTTATTTTTTCCGCACTCCTCCTCTTCGTTCATTGCGGCAAACCGCATCACCCGGCCAGGCACGGCAAATCCTACGCCATCGCCATGCTGCAGATTGGCAGCGAGGGCGCATGAGTACGACGGACGCTCCGAACTATAACGACGAAATCGTAAAACTCTTCTCCATCGCCGCCCTGTTCTGGGCTGCGGCCGGGATGACTGTGGGATTATTCATCGCCCTGCAGCTGGCGTTTCCCTGGCTCAACGTCGAGCCATATCTCAATTTCGGGCGCTTAAGACCGGTGCACACCTCGGGCGTCATCTTCGCCTTCGGCGGCAACGTGCTCTTCGGCACCAGCTATTTCGTCGTGCAGCGCACCTGCCGCACCCGGCTGTGGAACGATGCGCTGGCGCTCTTCACCTTCTGGGGCTACCAGGCCTTCATCGTCATGGCGGCGCTTGGCTATGTGTTGGGCATCACCACTAGCAAGGAATACGCCGAGCCGGAATGGTACGCCAGCTTATGGCTGGTGTTCGTCTGGGTGTCCTACCTGCTGGTGTTCATGATGACGCTCAGGAATCGCCGCGAGCCGCATATCTACGTCGCCAATTGGTTTTACCTGGGCTTCATCGTCACCATCGCCATCCTTCACATCGTCAATCATATCTGCGTGCCGGTGTCGCTGCTTTCTACCAAAAGCTACTCCTACTGGGGCGGCGTGCAGAGCGCAATGATCCAATGGTGGTACGGCCATAACGCGGTGGGATTTTTCCTGACCGCCGGATTTCTTGGCATCATGTATTATTTTATCCCCAAGCGCGCCAACCGGCCAATTTATTCCTACCGGCTATCCATCCTGCATTTCTGGTCGCTGATCTTCATTTATATCTGGGCCGGGCCGCATCACCTGCTTTACACCGCCCTGCCCGACTGGGCGCAGACGCTGGGCATGACGTTTTCCATCATGCTGTGGATGCCCAGCTGGGGCGGCATGATCAACGGCATCATGACGCTCTCCGGCGCCTGGCACAAACTGCGCGACGACCCGGTGCTGCAGTTCATGATCGTGGCGCTGGCCTTTTACGGCATGGCGACGTTCGAGGGCCCACTAATGTCAATCAAGGAGGTCAACGCCCTGTCGCATTATACCGACTGGACGATCGGCCATGTGCATAGCGGCGCGCTGGGCTGGGTGGCGTTCATCAGCTTCGGTGCCATTTACCACATGGTGCCGGTGCTGTGGAAACGCTCCGGCATGTATTCGGTGAAGCTGATCAGCGTGCATCTGTGGGTGGCGACGCTCGGCATCGTGCTCTACATCACCTCGATGTGGATTGCCGGCATTATGCAGGGGCTGATGTGGCGTTCCTATGACCAAATGGGCTTCCTCACCTATTCTTTTGTTGAAACCGTGCAGGCCATGCACCCGTATTACATTATCCGTGCCCTGGGAGGCACGCTTTATCTCGGTGGCTTCCTGGTGATGGTGTATAATGTGTGGAAAACCATTGTGCCATCGTCATCCCCCGAATTTGCGCAGCAAATTCTAGGGGGACCCAGCCTGGATGGCCTTAGAGTTGCTGGTGCAACTCAGGCCATGACGGGAGAAGGCCATGCTTGACCAACACCAAAAGATCGAGCGCAATTCCATCCTGCTGCTTATCTTCTGCATCATCGTGGTGTCGATCGGCGGCATGGTGGAAATCCTGCCGCTCTTCCGGCTGGAAACCACCATTGAGCCGGTCAAGGGCGTGAGGCCCTATACGCCGCTGGAGCTGGTGGGCCAGAACATTTATATCCGCGAAGGCTGTTCTCTCTGCCACAGCCAGCAGATCCGCAGCCTGCGCGACGAGGTGGCGCGCTACGGGCATTATTCGCTAGCCGCCGAAAGCATGTACGACCACCCGTTTCTGTGGGGCAGCAAGCGCATCGGGCCGGACCTCGCCCGCGTCGGCGGCAAGTATTCCGACGAGTGGCACGTAGCGCATTTAATCGATCCGCGCTCGGTAGTGCCGGAATCGGTCATGCCGACCTACGGTTTCCTGATGAACCAGGGCGCCGACCTGAACCATATCCCCGATCACCTGCGCGCCCTGCGCGCCACCGGCGTGCCCTACACCGACGATATGATCGAGAACGCCTATAACGACG
The DNA here is from genome assembly GCA_028873275.1 of Pseudomonadota bacterium. Classification (GTDB taxonomy): domain Bacteria; phylum Pseudomonadota; class Alphaproteobacteria; order Rickettsiales; family SXRF01; genus JABDCD01. The sequence goes on along the minus strand of JAGWLJ010000096.1, from coordinate 643 downwards.
CCATCACACAAGCCAGCGGCAATACGGATACGTCAGGCCTCAGGAAACGCTACGGCGACAAGGTGATCGCCCGCGACTTCGACGGCCAGCCGAATTTCATCTCGGAAATGGACGCACTGGTGGCCTATCTGCAGAAGCTCGGCACCGATGTCGACTTCAGGGATTATGATCCGGACATGGACCCGCGAGGTAAAAAATAATGAACTTCATCGTCACTCATTCCGGCCTGATCGTCTCGGTGCTATTCTTCACCATGTTCAGCATCATCGCGCTGTGGTCGTACCTGCCGCGCAACAAGCAGCGGCTGCAATCCTATGCCCATATTCCGCTGGGGGATGACCATGACTGACCGTAAAGAAAAAGACGAGATCAGCGGTGCCGAAACCACCGGCCATGAATGGGACAGCATCAAGGAGCTGAACAATCCCGCGCCCCGCTGGTGGCTGTGGGTATTCCTGATCACCATTGTCTGGGCCGTCGGCTACTGGGTGTTTTATCCCGCCTGGCCGACGCCCTCGGGCAACAGCAAGGGCACGCTGGGCTGGACCCAGCACAAAGAACTGGCGGCGCAGCAGGCGTTGATAGCGACACAACAGCAGAAGTATCTTGACCGCTTTCACAAGGCGTCGCTGCAGGAGATCAA
>JAGWLJ010000095.1 GCA_028873275.1 Pseudomonadota bacterium | reverse complement strand
CGGCAAAAACCTGACCAACACGTTTACCACGGTAAGCAGCAACCTGACGCAGCCGGCCAGCCGCTGATAGGTTGGAGGGAATATTGTGTTTGGCCGTCGTGGAACAGCAGAGCAGCGGGCAGAGCCGGTACTGGCAGGAGTGCAGGAACGATCGGCTCTGTCCGCTGCCGATTCCACGCAGTATAGCAGCGGCGCAGCCATAGCCTTTGCGTCTTCCGACGTCAGGCGCAAGGCGGCGCAGGCACAGCGTCAGGCAGACGCGCAGTATAAGGAGGAAGCCAATCGTAAGGACAGTGAACTCGCGGCGGTCAAACATAGGATTTATGATGCACTCATGAAGCAGATCGACATCGCTGCTTCCGCACGTCTGCCGAAAGAAGAACTGGAGTGGCAGATCATCGATTTGATCAATGATATCGTGACGGAGCAGAGGTTGCTCCTCTCCCATGCCGAGCAGCAGGTGCTTGCATTACAGATTCTCGACGACATGCTGGGGTTTGGTCCGCTGGAACCACTGCTGCGCGATGAAACCGTGGCCGATATCATGGTCAACCGCCCCGATCAGGTGTATGTAGAACGCAGGGGCAAGCTGGAGCTGACCGACATAAAATTCCGTGACAACGATCACGTGATGACGATCGCTTCGCGCATCGTCAACGGGGTCGGTCGGCGGGTGGATGAATCGCATGTGATCTGCGATGCGCGGCTGCCGGATGGCAGTCGCATTAATGTCATTGCGCCGCCCTGTGCCGTGCATGGACCGGCCATCTCCATTCGCAAGTTTTCGCAGAAGCATTTAACCCTTGATGCGATGATGGCGCAGGGAACTATTTCCGATTCACTTTGCACCATATTGAAAATCTGCGGCGCCATTCGTCTCAATATGGTGATTTCCGGCGGCACCGGTTCAGGAAAGACTACTTTGCTCAATGCCATTTCGCAGAATATCGGTCTGGATGAACGTATCGTGACCATCGAGGATGCTGCCGAGCTGCAATTGCAGCAACCGCATGTAGTTACCCTCGAGACGCGTCATGCCAATCTCGAGGGAGATGGCGAGGTCAGCATACGTGACCTAGTAAAAAATGCGCTGCGCATGCGTCCCAACCGCATTATCCTGGGCGAGGTTCGCGGCGGTGAAGCCTTCGATCTGCTGCAGGCCATGAATACGGGCCATGACGGTTCCATGGGAACGCTGCATGCCAACAGTCCCCGCGAAGTGCTGATAAGGCTGGAAAGCATGATCGGCATGACCGGCGTCAACCTGCCGAGCAAGGTCGTGCGCACACAGATCGCCAGCGCGGTCAACCTGATCGTCCATACCAATCGCGGGCATGACGGTGTGCGCCGCGTGACGCATTTGACCGAAGTGACCGGCATGGAAAACGATGTGATTATCACGCAGGATATTTTTACCTTTGAATTCAATGGACAGGAAAATGATGGCCGACTTGCCGGAAAATTTCGGGCCACCGGTATCCGCCCGAATTTCATGAAAAAAGCCTCCTATTATGGCCTGGACCATGCCCTATTATTGGCCCTGAACAAGGAATAGGCGGCCGTTACCGATATCTTGCGCCGGAAGCGCGCACTGGCTATGGTAGGCGCCTGTTAAGGAAAGGGGCCGTAGCTCAGCAGGATAGAGCAAGTGATTCCTAATCACTAGGTCGGACGTTCGAATCGTCTCGGTCCCACCATTATTGATAATAACGGTTGGCACGGCAGTTTTTGCCAGTAAGAATGACAGTTTATGACATTCGCCAGCATTTTGCCGAAGATCCGGTCACTGCGCAAAGCGCTGTTCCTCGACCGCGACGGCGTGATCAATGTGGACGTGGGGCACACGCACCGGAGGGAGAGTATCGTATTTATCGATGGCATTTTTGACCTGTGCCGTGCGGCGCGAAGCATGGAGTATCTCCTGATTGTCGTCACCAATCAATCCGGTATCGGCCGCGGCTATTTCAGCGAAGATGACTTTCATACGCTGATGCGATGGATGCAGGATCGGTTCGCGCAGGAGGGAGCGCCGCTCGACGCGGTGTATTTCTGCCCGCATCATCCGGAACACGGCCTCGGGGTCTATAAACAGGAGAGCCAGGATCGCAAGCCCGGCCCCGGCATGATCCTGCGCGCGCAGCAGGAGCATGGGATTGATCTTCGGCGCTCCATCCTTATCGGCGATAAGGACACGGATATGCAGGCGGCGGCCGGAGCCGGCATAGGAAAAAGCCTGTTGCTGGCAGCGACTGCCTCGCCGCAGTACGGAACCGTTTCCAGCCTGCGGGCGGCCATGCCCTTTTTCAAGCCATAATATGTCCGGCGTTGCGGCAGTCGTCGTGACCTATCATTGCGGCGAACGCATGGACCGGCTGCTGCCGGCGCTGCTGCCGCAGGTGCAGCAAGTCTATATCGTCGATAACGGCTCTGATGGCGTTACCGTTCAATGCCTGCAGCGTATCGCCGGGGAATATGCCGACCGGGTGACGCTGCTTCTCAATATGGATAATCTGGGCGTGGCGGCGGCGCAGAACCAGGGCATCAGGAAGGCGCTGGCTAGGCATTTTGAGTGGGTGCTCCTGCTGGACGACGATAGCATTCCCGAGCCCGGCATGGTGGCGTGCATGCTGGCGGCGTGGAAAAAATCCGGGGATAAGCGCCTGGGGATTGTCGCGCCGCGCCTGCTGGAAGAAAAAGATAACATTTCGGGACACTATATAATAGGGTGGGGCGGCATATTCTTTACGCGCAGGCGGTTAGAAGCAGGAAAGCAGCTGGATGTGGCGATGGTGATTGCCTCGGGGAGCATGGTGAGGGCGGAGGTTTTTAAAACGGCCGGGCTGATGGCGGAAGGATTTTTTATCGACTCCGTCGACCATGAGTTCTGCCTGCGCGCCCGCCGACAGGGCTATCGCATTCTGGCGGTGGGCGATGCCGTCCTGCGCCATCGCCAGGGTGACAAGCAGATTTTTCGACTGCTGGGACTGCCGGTCGTGGTTTCCCGCCATAATGAAACCCGCCGCTATTACATGTTCCGCAATCGCATGTTCGTGCTGCGCCGCCATGCGGCACGCTTCCCTTTTCTCCTGCTGCATGAGCCGCTGGCCTGCCTGTGGGATCTGATGCGGATTGTAGGGTTTGAGGAGAATAAGCTATCCAAGCTGAAAAGCATTGTGCGCGGGCTGGCGGATGGCATGGTGTCCCGTGTTCCCCAGGAAGCAAGGCTATAACGGATGAGCCTTCCTGCTGTTACTGCCAGCATCGTCACGTTCCGCACGGATTTCTCCATCGTGAAGGACGTGCTGGATTCCCTGCGCGCCTGCACGCTGCCGCTGGAAATTATCATCGTCGATAATACGCCGGAAAAGGAATATTTTGAGGCGCTGCAGGCCATGTCGGGCGTGCGCTGCATTCATAATCCTGAAAATCCGGGATACGGCGCCGGCCATAACCTGGCGGTCAGGGAAAGCTGGCCCGCTCCGTACCATCTCGTTCTCAATCCCGATGTATTCGTGCATACGGAGTGCATCGAGAGGCTGGTGACGTTGATGGAAAAAGAGCCGGATATCGGGCTGGCGGTGCCAAAAATCTTTTACCTGGACGGGGCGCTGCAGCCGCTGAATAAGCGCGATCCGACCATGCTTGACCTGTACCTGCGCCGCTTCGTGCCCGACCGCTGGCAGACGCTCGGCCCGGTCAGGCGCCGCATCGAGCACTACATCATGATGGATTACGGCTATGACCGGTCTTATGAGGTGCCATACGTTTCGGGCTGTTTCATGCTGTTTCGGCGCAGCGTGTTCGAGGCGATTGACGGGTTCGACGAGCGCTTCTTCATGCATTTCGAGGATGCCGATATTTCGCGCCGCGTTCGTACCGTGGCCCGCATACGCTATTGCCCGGATGCCCAGATCACTCATCGCTGGGCGCGCGGCACGCACAAAAGCTGGCTGATGACGCTCACCGCCTGCAAATCCGCCTTCCAGTATTTTAACAAGTGGGGATGGCGCTGGTGGTGACCACCTAGAGGCGCACGTAACGTCGTAGCTGCTCCCGCAGGCGGTAGGGCAGAAGGCGTCCGCCCATCCGGGCCGTTTTATAGAAGGTCAGCCGCCATAGCAGCAGGGGGGTGACGTAAGGCCGCAACTCCGGCGAAGCCATGAGTTTTCCCAGCGCTTCCGTATCGTAGCTCGGCAGCAGGCCCATGCTGCGGAACAGCGGATAGTAGTTGGGATATTCCTTTTTCAGCAGGGTGATGTAGCTCTCTATCACCGCGGATTGTTTCGCCCAGTCGAACATCGCGCTGGAATACTGATTGGGGGAAACGCATATCGTGCCAAAGGCTTCCGGCACATAGGCAAAGCCGTGGCGGCTGGCCAGCAGCGCGAAAAGCAGCCAGTCGGCATGCCATTTCATGGCCTCCCGGAAGCCGCCCGCAGAGAGAGCATATTGCCGGTGCACGAATACGGAACCGCCATAAAAGGAAAAATTGCGCTGCCTGAGGATATCCCGATAAGCGGAAGGGCTGTATGCGGCAGATTTCTGCGGCAGCGGGGGCTCCAGCTCCCGTTGCCGGGAGGTGGAAACCTCGTGCAGGATGACCTTGCCGGCGATCAACCCCACTTCCGGGGCATTTTCAATAGCCTTTTTCGCCAGCTCCACCGAGACGCGGTTATAATGATCATTGGCGGATGCAAGAAACACATAGTCTTCCTGCGCCGCCGCCAGTCCCCGGTTAACCGAAGGAATCATCCCGAGGTTTCCACCGTTATCGATGACCGTGAGATATGGAACCGTTTTCTTATAACGCTCAAGGATTTCCAGGCTGTTATCCGTGGAGCCGTCGTTGACAACGATAATACGGTTGAACGGCACGGTTTGCCGGATCAGCGAGTCCAGGGAGCGCTCCAGCGAAGCGGCGTCGTTATAATTGGGGAGAACGGCGCCGAAGCTGCGGGAAGCATTCATGCTAAACGAACGCTTTCAGCCGGTGGATAATTTTGCGCGCCGTTTGCATGGGATTTTTTGCCCAGTACAGCAGAATCTTTGCATAATTTCGTGGCCGGGCAGTGATTTTATGCAGGGTCTGCCGCGGGGTGGTTATCCAATAACGCAGTATTTTATAATAATTCCAGATGGTTCTTATCGGCTTATATTGGTATAGAACGACTTTGGTTTGCCCTATGGTTTGTTTATAGGCCTTGTATGCCGGCACCAGCTTGCTGGTCCACAGGATGACCGCCCGGTCCGACTTATGAAACGCCTGGTGCGTGTGGTAATAAAGGCGCGTTCGTTCCGCCAGTATCGGGAAATAAAAGGGCGTTTTCCACAACTGGACCAGGTTTTTGTTCACGATGGAGAACGCTTCCTTCAGCACCTGGTCGGAGAATGCTTCGGCTTTGCGCCATTCGGCATTTTCTTTGCTGCCGTTGTGGAAATAGATTTTCTTTGAAAACGACCGGCGGTGCTTTTCGGTGGTGTGGCCTTCCATCCAGCGGGCGATCTGGAAAGCCGAGGCGGTATTGGGCGCATCGCTGCCGATGAAATAGGATTCCCGGCTCATCTCGCACATGAACATTTCGTCGGAATCGGTGGCGATATAGTAATCGTCGAAATTTGGAACCGCCTGATCGAAATAATTATAATCTACCGTAAAATCGAACCTGGCGTGGCGAACGCGGGGATAAACCGCCAGCGGATGGAAATGCGCACAACGAGCGAAGAAGCCTTCGTCTCCCACGCGCCAGTAGATATGTGCGTTATAGTTTGTAAAGCGCGGCGAATCCCACAGGCAGGTCTGCGAAATAGGATGCAGCTTGTCCTTGGCGATGTCCACCAGCTGCCTGCCGCTAAGCTGAATGCTGGAGGTAGCGGCATCATAATGCGTGCGTATGGACGGGATCATTCTTTCCAGCTGCGTCCGGAAACCGGCGACCTGCACGACGCGCTTTCCCTCCTTGAGCACCCGCTCCATATTCTTGAGAGTGCCGTCGGACACCAGCGTATCTGGCTGGAGGAACACGATGATCCTCCCATGGTTATCCGATTTCTCGATGGCGAGGCGGTTACAGGCGCTCATGGCAGTGTGGCCGTGGGAGCGGTCCATGGCGTCGATCAGTTCGATTTCCACCGGCACCAGTGACTCCAGGCGCTTGAAATCGGG
>JAGWLJ010000354.1 GCA_028873275.1 Pseudomonadota bacterium | reverse complement strand
ATGTCGCGGCCTCTGGGTGTGCGCACCGGCGAGGAATAGCCGGCGTCGTTGACGATTTTGGAAAACGCATGAATGCGGTTGTTGCTGGAACATTCATAGGGCGCGCCCGGCCAGGGGTTGAAGGGAATCAGATTCACCTTGGCGTGAATCGGCTCGAGCAGCCGCACCAGTTCGCGCGCGTCGGCGTCGGAATCGTTCACGCCTTTCAGCATCACATATTCAAAGGTGATACGCCGCGCGTTGCTCGCCGCCGGATAGGTGCGGCAGGCCTCAAGCAGTTCTTCGAGCGGATATTTTTTATTAAGCGGCACCAGCTCATTACGCAGATCATCGCGCACGGCATGCAGCGAGATGGCGAGGTTCACGCCCAGCTCCTCCCCTACCCGCTTGATCATCGGCACGACGCCGGAGGTTGAAAGCGTGATGCGCCGCTTGGAAATGGCGATGCCCTCGGCATCCATGATGATGTTAAGCGCCCGCGCCACCTGGTCGTAATTATAAAGCGGCTCGCCCATCCCCATCATGACGATGTTGGTAAATAAGCACTCTTCGCGCCGCCGGCCCCACTCCTCAAGCCCGTCGCGGGCGATCAGCACCTGGCCGATGATTTCGCCGGCGGAGAGATTTCGCACCAGCTTCATCGTGCCGGTGTGGCAGAAGGTGCAGGAAAGCGTGCAGCCCACCTGCGATGAAACGCACAGTGCCCCGCGGTCTTCTTCCGGGATGAACACGGTTTCGGCCTTGTTGCCGTCGGCGAATTCCAGCAGCCACTTGCGCGTGGAATCGATTGAGGTCAGCGCGCGGGCGATATTCGGCCGGCCGATGGTGAAATGTTCGTCGAGCGCCGCCTGTTGCTTTTTGGCGATGGTGGTCATCTCCGAAAAATCCTTGGCGCCCTTGGTATAGATCCAGTGCCAGATTTGTTTCGCGCGAAACGGTTCGATGCCGAGCGTTTTCAGTTTCTCGGTCAATTCTTTAAGCGTAAGCCCGATAATATCTGTCTTCATTTCTTGAGTCCGTAACCGCCATTGATGGCGGCAATGATTTCATTCCCCGCAAGTTCCCGGAATTTGGCGCGCAGGCGGTAAACATGCGTTTCCAGCGTATGGGTGTTGAGCGTCGCCTCGATGCCCCACACCTCCTTCAATAATTTTTCCTTGGCCACGCCGTTTTTTCCCGAGCCGGCAAGCACTTGCAGCAGCCGTGCTTCCTTGTCCGTCACGTCGGCGGTTTTACCGGAGGGCTGGTGCATAAGCTGTTTCTGCCG
>JAGWLJ010000353.1 GCA_028873275.1 Pseudomonadota bacterium | reverse complement strand
GCTGCCACCCGGCGGAGAGTTCCCCGGCGCGCGTATCGCTGAACATATCGAGATCATAAAAGGAAAGCGCCGCCGGAACGAGCACTTCGGTGCCGTATAATTTCCCCCAGAAGGTGAGGTTTTCATGCACGGTGCTTTCCAGCTTCACCGCGCTTTTGTGGCCGATCATCATCAGGTCGCGCTGGAACGCTTCATTATTTATAATGGGCGCATTGTCCCACAGTACCTGCCCGGCATCGGGCGCCAGCAACCCCGCCAGCACCTTGAGCAGGCTGGTCTTGCCGGAACCATTCGGGCCTTTGAGCAACAGCAGCGCCCCCTCGGCCAGGCAGAAGCCGAGGTTCGCAAAGAGCCGCTTGTCTCCGCGGATGCAGGTGACGTTGTCGCACGAAAGCATGAGCTAGTTGTATTGCAAACGCCGCATTTCGTCCACACGAAGGAAATGCCGTTGCCTTTGTCTACGGTTTCGCTATACCTCATCCTCCATGCGCGTTCTTTTCCTCTTCGTGATGCTGCTGTGGCCAGGTGTTGCGCTGGCGCATGAGGTGATGTTGCAAAACAGCAGCGGCGGCGCGTTCAGCCAATGGCTTTCCGGCGTGAAGCGCGAGGCGCGGGCGCGGGGCGTCAGCGACGCCGTCATCCGCGATGCGCTGGACGGTATTTCACCGAATGACAGGGTTATCACGCTCGACGGCAAGCAGCCCGAGTCGCGGCTGACGCTTGATCAGTATCTGGATAAGATAGTCACAAACAAGCGCGTGCGGGAGGGCAGGGAGATGATGCGCCGCCACCGCGCATTGCTTACGCGCATCGGGCGCAAATATCACGTGCAGCCGAGGTTCATCGTGGCGCTGTGGGGCATCGAGACCAATTACGGCAAGATCACCGGCGGGTTTTCCACGGTCGAAGCGCTGGCGACGCTGGCTTATGAGGGGCGGCGCACCCAGTTTTTCCGCAGCGAATTGCTCGACGCGCTTACCGTTCTGCAGAAGGAGCATATGGATTCGGATAACATGACCGGCTCCTGGGCGGGCGCGATGGGGCAGTGCCAGTTCATGCCGAGCACCTACCTCAAATACGCCGTCGATTACAATCACGACGGCAAACGCGATATCTGGCATAATAACGGCGACGCCTTCGCCTCCATCGCCAACTATCTTAAAGCCCTGGGGTGGGACGACCGGCGCGGCTGGGGCAGGCCGGTCAGATTGCCGCAGCATTTCAACCGCCGGCTGGCCGATATTACCAAAGAGAAATCGCTCAGGGAATGGCGCA
>JAGWLJ010000094.1 GCA_028873275.1 Pseudomonadota bacterium | reverse complement strand
CTCCATGCCTTCTGCCTGAGCTCGGCCATCGCCGATACGCTTTCCTCATGGAAAGGCATCCATGCCGCCGGCGAGGCAACGCTTGCATCTCTGGTGGAGTGCGTGGATAATATTTTCGGACGTAGCCATGCCTGACGATACCGAGCATACCGATCCCGCTGCCGCGCCGGGCCCCTTTGCCGGCCTGCGCAAGACCGTGTTCATGCTGGGCGTGCTGGCCGTCGCCTGGCTGTTCGTGGCACAGGTGCTGCCGCGCCTCCTCTTGCCGCGCCAGCAGGAAATCCCCGCCCCGGCGCATCCCGCCGCCATAATGAAATCGGAACCGGACGACGCGTTGCGCCACCGTCTCGACGCGCTGGAAGACCGGATCAAAATCCTTGAGGCGAAACCCGCCGCGGAAACCCCCGCTGCCAATGAAGAACGCATGGTGCATGTAGAGGAAGCTCTCGGCAGGCAGCAGGAAGCCTTGCAGGCCATGAAGGCGCAGCTGGGCGGCCTGCAGTCGGCCGATACGCATCGCCTCTCGCTGCTGATCGCCTTCGGCCAGCTGCGCGAAGCGGCGCTGAGCGGCGCCCCTTTCACTGACCCGCTCAGTGAATTCTCGCAGATCGCCGCGCCCGACGCCGCGCTGCAGCCCTTTCTGGCCACGCTGCAGCCTTTTGCCGCCGCCGGCGCGCCGACGCTGGACAGCCTGAAGAAACAGCTGGACGCCCTTATCCCCCAAGCGCTGTCGCCGCAGCCGTCCGGGACGCTGGCGCGCAATCTGCAATCGCTGGTCCGTATTCGCAAGACCGGCGAGCCGGCAGGAAACGATGACGAGGCCGTGCTCGCCCGCGCCGAAACCGCCCTCGCCCGCGGGGATGTTGAAACCAGCCTGAAAGAGGCGGCAGCGGCGTCGCCCGCATCGGCGCAGGCGCTGCTGCCCTGGATGGATAAGGCAAAAGCGCTGCTGGCCATCCGCAATGCTTTGGACGCCCTGCAGCGCGCCATCGTGAAAAACCCGCAGCCAGCCCCCGGCGAATGATCAATCTGCTCCTATTGCTGGCGGCCCTTGTATGCTTCGGCATCGCCACAGCATGGGTCGCCGAGCACCCGGGCAGCGCCACCCTCTACTGGCTCGATTACCGGATCGACACCAGCTTCGCTTTCCTGCTCCTGCTGCTGGCGCTGGCAGCCTTCTCCCTCGCTTTTCTTTACGGCGTCCTCCGCCGCCTGGTGCTGGCGCCGTCGCGCTTCTTTGAAAAAAGGCGGCTGAGCCACTACCGCAAAGGGCTGCAGGAGCTGACGCACAGCGTCGCCGCCCTGGCCGCCGCCGACCTTGGAAGCGCCGAGCTGCATACGCGCCGGGCGGAAAAACTCCTGGGTAGCCTGCCGATGACGCTGCTGCTATCGGCCCAGATCGCCCGCAGCCGCGGTGACGACGCCCGCACGCGCCAGCTGCTGGAGCAGATGCTTGATCATGACGAAACCGAATATCTCGCAGCGCGTTCGCTGAGCGAGGCCGCCAGCAAGCAGCAGCTCTTTCCCAAGGCCCTGGCGCTGGCCCAGCGCGCCGAATCCGCCAATCCCAGGGGCAGCCTCGCCGTCATCAGCCTGCACCTCCGGCTGGGCCAATGGGCCGAGGCGCTGGCCGCCATCGACCGCGCGGCGCGCAAGGGGCAGCTGAGCCGCGCCGACAAGCGGCGCTATCGGGGGCTGGTGCATCTGCGGCAGGGCGTCATGGCGCTGGAGCATGGTCATAAGGAGGCGGCGCTGCTGGCTGCCCGCTATTGCCTCAAGGAACTGCCGGGATTCGTTCCGGCCATGGTTTTTGCCGCTCATGCCTTCGCGAAGAATGACAGGCAGGAAAAAGCCACGCAACTGCTGCTACAAGCCTGGAAGGAATCGCCCCACCCGCAGCTGGCCGCCGCTTTCCGCAGCGTAATTTCCGGCGAATCGAGAGAGTCGCAGTCGAAATGGTTGCGCAGGCTGACTGCCATACACCCGGAAACGCCGGCGCCTGACAGCGCCTGGGTCTGCCGCCAGTGCGGCCAGGCCGCCAAAGCGTGGGAAGCGCACTGCGCCGCCTGCAGCAGTTTCGACACGATGGAATGGAAGCAGCGGGAGCTGCGTTTCTCGGCCTAAAGCTGCGGCGCCATCGCCGGGTCGGGCAGCTGCTCATGCGTCGCCTCCGTTCCTCCCGAAGGAGAAGCGGCGTCGGCATCCGGCTGCTTTTTATCCTCGCTGGCCGTCGGCGGCTCGTTGAAGACGGGTTTGGCGGCCGCCACGCGGTTAGCGGGATTTTCTTTCACATCGGCGGTGCGTGTGGGCAGCAACTGCATCATAGCCGGCGGTGGCGGCTTGGCATCCGTGCCCTGATAGGCGACCAGGCGGAATTCCCAGCCCGGCATTGGTTGCCGGTAGCACAGGATATCCTGATAAGCGCGGTAACAATAGGATGCCCGGACCGGCAGCGGCGGCTTGGGCTTCTCCGGGCGTATCCAGTTGGCCAGATGGTCGGTCACGCCATAAATGCCTTCCTTGGCCGCATCGGCAAGATTTCCGGCATGCCCGGCGGCTTCCTTGACTTCAGCCCCCACCGCCACCGCCGTTTCCTTGGCGGCCGCTTTGACGGCCTCATAATTTTCGTCCTTGCCGTCGCCGGCGGAGGGGGCCGGGCTGCCGCCCGACGCAGCACAGCCCGCCAGGGCCACAGCCATGCCGAGATGAATGAGATAGGGCGCGCGCTTGCTCATGACCGGAGAGCTAAGCAATGATTATGCCAAGCTATCCCGCCAGCTTTTTCTTAAGCAATTCGTTGACCGCCGCCGGGTTGGCTTTGCCGCCGCTGGCCTTGATCACCTGCCCCACGAAGAAACCAAATAATTTATCCTTGCCGGAGCGATATTCCGCCACCTTATCGGGGTTGGCGGCCATGACCTCGTCGATGACTTTCTCGATGGCGCCCGTATCGGTGACCTGCTTCAGGCCTTTTTCCTCGACGATGGCGGCGGCATCCTTGCCGGTTTCGAACATAAGGTCGAGCACCGTTTTGGCGATGTTGCCGGAAATTGTCTTATTCTCAATCAGCGCCAGCAGACCGGAGAGCTGTTCGGTACCGATGGGCGAAGCGGAGATGCCCACGCCGAGTTTATTCAGTCGCCCGAATAGCTCACCAGTCATCCAGTTGGCGGAGAGCTTGGGATCATGCTTTTCGGCCAGCTTCTCGTAATATTCAGCGTATTCCTGCTCGGCCACAATAACCTCTGCATCGTAAGCAGACAGTCCGAATTTTTCTGTATAGCGCTGCTTCTTCTGGTCGGGCAGCTCCGGCAGGGTTTGCTTCATTGCCTCCACGAAATCCGGCGTCAACTCCAGCGGCAATAAATCGGGATCCGGGAAATAGCGATAGTCCATGGCGTCTTCCTTGCTGCGCATGGTGCGCGTCTCGCCCTTGCTGGAATCAAAGAGCCGCGTTTCCTGGTCGATGGTGCCGCCGCTTTCCAGGATCTCCACCTGCCGCATGGCCTCGAACTCGATGGCCTTGTGCAGGAAACGGATCGAATTGACGTTCTTGATCTCGCAACGCGTGCCGAGCTTGCCGCCGGGCTTCCTCACCGACACGTTGGCGTCGACGCGCAGATTGCCCTTCTCCATGTCGCCATCGCAACTGCCGATATAGCGCAGGATGGCGCGCAGTTTCTTGATATACGCCGCCGCCTCATCCGCCGACGACATCTCCGGTTCGGAGACGATTTCCATAAGCGGCGTCCCGGCGCGGTTCAAATCGATATAGCTGTATTTCGGGTTATACTCATGCAGCGATTTGCCGGCATCCTGCTCGAGATGGATGCGCGTGACATTGACCTTCTTCGTCTTGCCCTCCGGCAGATCGAGAATAATCTCTCCCTTGCCGACGACGGGGTCGAGAAACTGCGAAATCTGATAACCCTGCGGCAGATCGGGATAGAAATAATTCTTGCGGTCGAAGACGCTTTTCAGGTTGATCTGCGCGTTGATGGCCAGCCCGGTACGCACCGCCTGCTCGATGGCGCGCTCGTTGATGACCGGCAGCATCCCCGGCATACCCGCATCGACAAAGGAGACATTGCTGTTGGGTTCCTCCCCGAACGACGTCGCCGCCCCGGAGAAGAGTTTGGATTCCGTGGTCACCTGCGCGTGCACTTCCAGGCCGATGACAATCTCCCAGTCTTTCAGCATAATTCCCCGCCAAGCGAATGCAATGAGCGCGAGCGGGGATCGTTCACAGCATGCGCTTCGCAAAAAACGTTATACAAATCATTCCATTCGGGATTGTTTTTTTCGATCATTTCAATTTTCCATGTTCGATTCCAACGTTTCAAGCGATTTTCCCTATTCATCGCGTCCTGCACATTATCGAAAACTTCATAATGCACAAGCCGATGAATACCATATTTTTTAGTGAATCCATCTCTCATGCCATGAATATGTTCCCAAATTCTTCTGACTAAATCATCAGTAATACCCACATAGAATAACCCATAGGCTTTGTTGGTCAGCAAGTATACGTAATAGCACTTGGTCATACCTCGATCCGATCCCCGCTCGCGCCCGCGCTATGCGCGGCTTGGCGGGGAAATAAGAGCCGCCAACCCCTCCCACACCTCCTCGCGCCAGAAGCGCCGGGCGCGGCCGGAGGTCGAGCAGCAGACATAAAACTGCGTCTGCCCCAGCCGGTCGGGCTGTACGCCATACTCCACTTTCCGCTTAAAGTAAACGGACGCGCTGTATTTGCTGGTAAATGCCGCCCATTGCGGCTGATAGCGCACTAGCTTCTTCCGCACCGATTCCGGGTCGATGGCGGCGGCGGGCAGCTCATCGTCGTTGCCCGACGCGGTTTTGCAGACATCCGTCATGCCGATGCCAAGCGACAGCAGTTTTGGATACTCCTGCGGCCTGAACAAGGTGGGCGTCAACCCCACCCGGTGCAATACTTTCCAGAATTGGTTGCCCGGATTGGCGTAATACGCCCTGGCGCGCGCCGAGGCGGCGCTGGGTGCAGTACCGCAGAAGACCAGCTTCAGGTGCGGCGCGAGGAGATCGGGGACAATGTGGTCCACTGCTAGCCTCTGCCAAGACGGCGTTCCACTTCATCAATACCCATAAACATACAATGGGCAGCCAGACCGGCAGTTACTTTACCATCGCCTAGTCTGATCACTTCCTTTATTGCCTGCGCCGATGTAGTACATATAATGGTACTTAATCCCCGCAATTCGCTGATAATGGCGTTATCTCCGAGAATAGGTTTTATCGCGCTGATCCACTCCGAGAATTCTTGATCTATCCGCTCCCTTACCTGCTCCTTTGTCAATTGCTCATTCTCCGGAATTTCCGACGACCGAGTCATTACAACCTTTTCGATCTGCTGATCGGAAGGCACCTTTGCAAGATATTTACGAAACGGCTCCTCGATCTCGATCAACACTTTATATGGCAAATCTGAAATATCCATAATGCGCTTTCCAATTTATGGTTTAGCCTCAAACCCCACCGCCTGCTCCAGCGCATAGGCGACATTGAGCACGGTTTGCTCATCGAAGGCCTTGCCGATCAATTGCAATCCCAGCGGCAAACCATTCTTATTCAAAGCGCCGGGGATGGAGATGCCGGGCAGGCCGGCCAGCGAGGTGGGGACGGTGAAGACATCGTTCAAGTACATTTCCACCGGGTCGCTGGGCTTGTAATCGAAGCCGAAGGCGGCGCTGGGGGCGGTGGGGGTGAGGATGGCGTCCACCTGCTCGAAGGCCTTGCGGAAATCCTCGGCGATCAGCCAGCGCACGCGCTGGGCTTTCTTGTAATAGGCATCGTAATAGCCGGCGGAGAGCACATAGGTGCCGATCATGATACGCCGCTTGACCTCCGCCCCGAAGCCGGCGGCGCGGGTTTTTTCGTACATGGCAGTCAGCCCCTCTTCAGCGCCAACGCGCAGGCCATAACGCACCCCGTCATAGCGCGCCAGGTTCGAGGAACATTCGGCGGGGGCGACGATGTAATAGGTAGCCAGCGCGTATTTGGTATGGGGCAGGCTGATGTCAACGATTTCGGCGCCCGCTTCCTTCAGGAGTTTTGCACCCTTCTCCCACATGGCAAGGATTTCACTGTCCATGCCGTCGGGACGGTACTCCTTCGGGATGCCGATGCGCTTGCCTTTAACGTTGCCGGAGAGCGCTTTTTCAAAATCCGGCACGGCCAGCGGAGCCGAGGTGGAATCCTTCGGATCGTGCCCGCACATGACATTGAGCATAATGGCGGCATCGTGCACGTTGCGCGTCATC
>JAGWLJ010000093.1 GCA_028873275.1 Pseudomonadota bacterium | reverse complement strand
AAAGATGCGGATGGCGTCGGTTTTCTTATACCCCGCCGCCGCGGCGGCTTTACCCAGCGTCATGGCGTTCCACCCCTCGAACCCGGCCAGGGGCAGGGCATGGGCGATGATGTCGGCAGCGGCTTTTTCCTTATCCATGGGATCTATGGTAAGAGGAGCTTTGTTAAGAATCAATTCTGCGAGGAGTCTCAGACCACCTGCCTGAGGTAATCGGGCGCGGCGGTGGCGGTGGCGCCGACGATGCAACTTTTCGGCAGGAGGATGCGCACGGTGGTGCCGTCGCCCGGCTTGCTGACGATGGAGACCTGACCGCCGTGCAGCGCCACGAATTCCCGGGTCAGCGTCAGGCCGAGGCCGATGCTGCGCGTGGTGTCCGCCGCCCAGCCGAGGTCTTCGCGCAGGGCGGTGACGATGGCGGTGAGCTGCTCGTCGGTCATGGCACCGGTGTCATGCACGCACAGCTCCAGCTCGCCGTTGTCAGCGCGGCCGCCGCTCAAGGTCACATGGCCGCCCTCGCCGCTGAAGCGGATGGCATTGGCTACCAGATGGCCGAGGATGTGCTGCAGCTTCAGCCGGTCGACATAAAGCAGCAGGTCGGGCGCGGCCAACCGCGATTCCAGCGTAACATGGCCGGTGAGGGCATGATGCGCCTGCGTGTCCGATACGTGCTTGAGAAGCTGGCTTAAGCGCACTTCCTCGCGCTTGAGGACGACGCGGCCGGCGTCGATGCTGGCGATCTCCAGCAGGTCTTCGATGCTGGCCAGCAGGTCGTGCCCGCTTTCGCGGATATGGCGGATGTATTCCACGTACTGCGCGTTGCCGAGATGGCCGAAGATCTCGCTTTCGATCAGCTGCGAGAAGCCGATGACGGCGTTCAGCGGCGTGCGCAGCTCATGGCTCATATTGGCCAGGAATTCCGAGCGTGCGCGCAGGGCCAGCTCGGCTTCGAGCTTGGCTTTCTGCAGCGTCTGCTGGGCCAGCACGCTCTCATGGATGTTGTCGAGGATGCAGACATGGCCGTCCTGCCCGTTTTCACGCGGGTGGATGCGTAGCTGGTACCAGTACCATTTGCGGTCGGCGTGCTGCAGCTTGCAGCGCAGGAGTTGCGGTTTTCCGTCTTTCTGCTCGGCGACGGCCTGTTGGAGGCGGTCGCGGAAATCGCCGTGGACGATGCCGTAAAACGCCTTGCCGAGAAGCTGCCCGGGCGCCAGGCCGGTGACGGATTCAACATTGCGCGAAAGATAGGCGCAGCCTTTGGCGGCGTCGAGGAGGCAAAGGATCTGCGTGCCGTATTCGGTGAGGTAATGGTATTTCTCTTCGGGGGAGATGGCGGAGCCGGCGGGAGGAGGGGGCAGTTCGGCGGCGGATGTTTCGCCGGCGGCGTCAATCCAACTTTCCCAGAATGAGGCCCAGAACTGCCAGTAGATCACCCGATGCTCAATCCTCTGTCTGAATCCGCTGTAAACGGCTGCGGATCGCATTAGTGAAAATTTTAGATATTTTTTACACAAAATTCATCAATGCCGCACTAACTATATGTAGTGCCGAAAGGCAATCGAAGCGGAAAACTTAGTGGTGTTGCATAAGCGCAACGACTTGCGCTACTGCGCGAGCATGGCGTCGAGCTGGCCGGCGCTGTCGAGCGCGTAGAGATCGTCGCAGCCGCCGACATGCGCGTTGCCGATGAAAATCTGCGGCACGGTTTTGCGGCCGCCGGATCTGGCGATCATCTCTTGCTGGAGTTTCTCGTCGTGCGTGATGTCGATTTCGTGGAAGGGTTTTCCTTTGCGCGTCAGCAGCGCCTTGGCTTTGTTGCAGTAGGGGCAGTAGTCTTTGGTGTAGATGGTGACGTTGGCCATGAGACAAGTCTCATCCTCTTGCCGTTAACTGTCAACTGTGAACTGGCAACTGACTCACCGCCCACGCTGCCATCTCGGCCACCAGCGGCGAAGGATCGTTGAGTAGTGCGTCCGCAGCATCGGCCAGCGACGCATCGCCGCTGTTGCCGATGGCGACCAGCACGTTGCGCACGAAGCGGTCGCGCCCGATGCGCTTGACCGGCGAGCCGGCGAAGAGGGCGCGGAAGGCGGCATCGTCAAGCGCTGCCAGCTGGCGCAGGGAAGGGGATTCGAGGTCTTTTCTGGCATGATAGGCTGCTTCCTTCGAGGTTTGCGCAAACTTGTTCCACGGACAGACGGCCAGGCAGTCGTCGCAGCCGTAGATGCGGTTGCCGATGGCTTTGCGGAACTCCAGCGGAATCTGACCCTTATGCTCGATGGTGAGATAGGCAATGCAGCGGCGGGCGTCGAGCTGGTGCTCGGCGGTGAATGCCTGGGTAGGACAGATGTCGAGGCAGCGCGTGCAGGTGCCGCATCCTGAACGCATTTCTATGGCCGGTCTCGTTGTTGCGCCTCTCCTCGAATCCTCACGTAGCGCTGCTACGCTGCGGTTCTGTGGGGAGGCGCGCCTAGAGCCCGGCTCATAGAAATGCGTTCCCTCCTCCAAAAGATTTTCCAAGGATAAGGTCGTAAATATACTCCCCAGAAACAGCCAGCTGCCGAACTCGCGGGAAACCAGGCAGGTGTGCTTGCCCTGCCAGCCCAGTTCTGCCGCTTCGGCCAGCGGTTTTTCCATCACCGGCGCCGTGTCGACGAACACCTTGACCTCGCAACCCTCCGCCTCGGCCAGCCAGCGGGCCAGCGCCTTGAGCTTTTTCTTGATGACGTCATGGTAATCGCGGTTCAGCGCGTAGCAGGAGATGACCCCTTTGTCCCTGTGCGAGAGTTTTCTCATCGGGTCGGCGGCTGGGGCGTAATTATGGCCCAGCACGATAATGGATTTCACCTCCGGCCACAGCGTTCGCGGATCGGCGCGGCGGTCGGCCTTGTCGGCCATCCACGCCATGTTGCCGTGATGCCCCTGCGCCAGGAACTGCGTCAGCCCCTGCTGCACGTGATCGCCCAGATCGGGCGCGGCGAAGCCGACGGCGTCGAACCCCATGGCTGTGGCTTCCCGCCGTATGCGATCCTTGATAGATGTCATTCTATTTTTCTTTCTCCTCCCCCTTGAGGGGGAGGACGGTTTGCCTTAGGTTTAGCTTTAGCTAAGCCTTAGGCAAACTCAGGAGAGGGGGAAGGACCCCTCACCCGGAATTTCCAAGGCTTGGCTACGAAAGCCTAAGAAATTCCGACCTCTCCCTCAAGGGGAGAGGTGAACAGTGGAGTTCCCCATGAGCAGCAACACCAACTCACCGTCCCCGCCGCGGCTGCTGCCGCGTGACGGCCAGCTGCGCGTGGTGAAGCTGGGCAATCGCCGGCCGTGGCGCGAGGATATCTACGTGCGTCTGCTCGACATGCCGTGGGCCTGGCTGTTTATCTGCGTGGCGCTGATCTACGGTGTCATCAACCTGTGCTTCGCCGGAATATACCTGGCCATCGGCGACGGCATCGAGAACGCGCGGCTGGGATCGTTCGCCGACGCTTTCTTCTTCAGCGTGCAGACCATGGCCACCATCGGCTACGGCAAGCTGGTGCCGCGCGGCATCCTGGCCAACCTGCTGGTGACGGTGGAGGCGTTTCTAGGCTTCGGCTTCTTCGCGCTGGTGACCGGGCTGATGTTTGCTAAATTTTCGCGCCCCACGGCGCGGGTGATGTTTTCCGACAAGGCGGTGGTCTGCCCGTATAACGGTGTGCCGCACCTGATGCTCAGGCTGGCTAACCAGCGTGGCAACCGCATCGTCGACGCCGGCATTCACCTCAATGTCCTGCGCGACGAGAAAACGCTCGAAGGTCACAGCATGCGCCGGTTTCACGACCTGGCGCTGGTGCGCAGCCGCGTGCCCATGCTGCAGCTGACCTGGACGGTGATGCACCCGATCGACGAAAAAAGCCCGCTTTACGGCATGACGCCGCAGAGCCTGCGCGACAGCAACGCCGAGGTAATCGTCTCGCTGACCGGGCTCGATGAGACCCTGATGCAGACCATCCACGCTCGCTATTCCTATATGCATGAGGACATCGTCTGTAACGCCGCCTTCGTAGATATCCTTGAGCGCAAGGACGGCCATGTGGAAGTGGACTACCGGCGGTTCAATGAGGTGAGGGCGCTGGCCTAAAAATCCGGATTCTCATAATAGGCCGGCGGCCGGACGCCGCGCACGCGCTCGATGAGGATGCAGCGGAGAGAGGGGCGCGATTTCATTAAGGCATACCAGTTACGCGCCGCCGGATTGTGATCCCACGGCACATCGCCCAGGTAATCGAGCGCCGAGAGATGCGCGGCTGCCGCAAGATCGGCCAGGGTCAGGTTTTCACCGGCCAGGAAATAACGCTCGCCGGCCAGGTAGCCGATGTAATCGAGGTGATAAAGCAGGTTGGTTTTGCCGGTGCGGATGATGGCCGAGTTGGGCTCGCCGCCCTGCAGGTAGCGCTGCTTGAAGGCCTTCTCGAAAAGGATGTTCTGGGTGACTTCGTAATCGAACTTGTGGTCGAACCAGTCGGTCAGGCGGCGCACTTCGGCGCGCTCGGCCGGCGTTGTGCCGAGCAGGGTGATGGCCGGATAGAATTCCTCCAGATATTCGCCGATGGCGTAGGCGCTGGAGACGACGGTGCCGTCCTCCTCCAGCAACACCGGCACTTCGCCGGCGGGATTGCGGGCAAACAGATCCAGCCGGTTATCCCAGGGATTTTCGCAGATCAGCTCGAACTCCAGCCCTTTTTCCTTCAGCATCATGCGGATCTTGCGGCAGAAGGGCGATAAGGGCGTGTGGTATAGCTGGCGCATTACTGCCTCCGGCGCACGCAGTCGCCGTTGTCCAGCGCCTCGTCGGGCAGGAACACCAGCGCGTGGGACACGGCGGCGTTGCGCCAGTATTTCTCGAGCAGGCGCAGGCGATCGCCGTCGCTGCAATCGGCGTTGTCCTCCTGGCCCTGGTCGTCCTCCGCCGAGTAGCGGCAGGCGATGGTCGCATCGAGCACGCGCCGCGCGTCGCCGGGCAGCTTCGAGAAAGTGTCGCAGGCGGCTCGCCGGCGCTCCTCAACGCAGGATTCCATGCCGGCCAGCTGCGCGTTATCGGCCAGCAGCGGCCGGAAGCCGGGATCGCAGAAGCGCTCCATGAAGCCTTCGCCGGGCATGGCGTCCGGGCCGGAGGGGAGATTGCTGCCATCGCTGCCG
Source organism: Pseudomonadota bacterium (assembly GCA_028873275.1). Taxonomy (GTDB): domain Bacteria; phylum Pseudomonadota; class Alphaproteobacteria; order Rickettsiales; family SXRF01; genus JABDCD01. The sequence continues at coordinate 1,136 of JAGWLJ010000093.1, read as the reverse complement.
TTGACGTAATTCAGCGGCGCGGGCTGGCCGATGCCGTCATGCGTGACATCCGGCTCCTGCATGGATTCCTCAGGCGACATGGAAAGATCGCGCATGCGTTGCTGGGCGAGGGCGCTGCCGGCGACGAGGCACAAGGCGAGGGCAAGGAGGGAGATTCTTCTCATAAAGGCTTCCGGCGAAAGAGCGACAGGTATTCCGGCACGACGATCTCCGCCGCCGTGGCGTTGAGGCCGAGATGGGCAAGGGTCAGCGCATTCTCGCCGACCACGTTATCCTGCCGCAGCAGCTTCACCTGGTCGCGGGTGAGCGGAGGGTTGGGCAGAAGCCCGGCGCAGGCGCCCATCAGCGACGCCAGGCCGAAGGGAATGGGAATCAGCATACGGCGTTTGCCGGTCAGGCGCAGGATGTATTCCAGTATCTCGCGGAAAGTGTAAATGCGCGGGCCGCCCAGCTCATAGGTGTTGCCAGCGGTGCCGTGCCGGGTGAGGCAGGCCATCACGGCATGAGCAACGTCGCCGGCATAGACCGGCTGGAAGCGCGTTTTGCCGCCGCCGATCAGCGGCAGGATGGGAGAGACGCTCGCCATGGCGGCGAAGCGGTTGAAAAAATGGTCCTCCGCCCCGAAAATCACCCCCGGGCGCAGGATGGAGGCCTCGGGAAAGGCTGCCAGCACCGCTTTCTCGCCCAGCAGCTTGGAGCGGGCGTAGGCCGAGCCGGAGGCTTTGCTGACGCCCAGCGCCGATACGTGCACGAAGCGTTCCGCCCCGGCGGTTCGGGCCAGCTGGGCCAGCCGCTCGGCCCCATGGGCGTGCACCCGGCTGAAACTCTGTCTTCCCGCCTCGAACAGCACCCCCACCAGGTTGATGACCGCCCAGGACTGATCGAGCTTGCCCTCCAGCGAATCCGGCCGGGCGAGGTCGCCGCCCATCAGCACGATCGGGCCGGCATGGCCGGAGGTTTTGAGGTGCAGCGCGGCGTCGGGGTGGCGGGAAATGACCCGGACGGTATACCCGGCGGCGGCCAGCAGCTTCACGACATAGCGGCCCACGAACCCCGTGCCGCCCACCACCGTTACTATCTGCTGCGCCATGAAAAATGATCCGGTGCTTGTGAAGGAGGCGATGCGATTAAAAACT
>JAGWLJ010000352.1 GCA_028873275.1 Pseudomonadota bacterium | reverse complement strand
TTAAGCACCAGAAAACACGGCGAAAACAGTGCTATTGCGCGGCTCTTCGCCCGCGGACATGGTGTCTTTGCCGGCGTTATCAAGGGCGCGCATTCCAAAACCAACCGCGGCGTAATCCAGCCGGGAAATATTGTGAACGCCGCCTGGCAGGCACGGCTGGCCGAGCATATCGGCACCTTCAAATGCGAATTGCTGGAAGCGGGCGCGGCGCATCTGATGCAGGATGCCATGAGACTTTCGGCGCTCACATCGCTCTGCGCGCTCATCGAATCTTCGCTGCCGGAACGGCACCCCTATCCCAAATTATATGAGGCGTTCAAAGCATTCCTGGCCACTCTCAAGAGCAGTGACGACTGGCTGGAAGACTATGTGAAACTGGAGCTGTCACTGCTGGCCGAGGCCGGGTTCGGGCTGGATTTAAGCCGATGCGCCGCCACCGGCACCACTGATGATTTGGTGTATGTTTCTCCCAAATCCGGTCGGGCTGTATCCAGCGATGCTGGCGAGCCCTATAAGGAAAAACTGCTGGCACTTCCAGCCTTCTTCTTGCCGCATAATAAAAAAAATCGAGCGGAACCCGCGGAAATCCTTGCAGGAATGCAGCTGACCGGCTATTTTCTCGACCACTGGCTGCTGTCGCCGCACCACCGCAAACTCCCGGCGGCGCGCGGGCGGCTGGTGGAAAACATAAAGGAAGAATATGGCGCCGAAGCCTAAAGCTGCTGACATCATCACCCCCGTCTCGTTCAAGAGCACGCTGGAGGAGAAGTACCTCGCCTACGCGCTCTCCACCATCACGGCGCGCAGCCTGCCCGACGTGCGCGACGGCCTGAAGCCGGTGCACCGCCGCCTGCTCTACGCCATGCTGCAGCTCAAGCTAGATCCCAAATCCGGCTACAAGAAATGCGCCCGCGTGGTCGGTGACGTCATCGGTAAATACCATCCGCACGGCGACCTTGCCGTGTACGAGGCCATGGTGCGCCTGGCGCAGACCTTCGCCGTGCGCTACACGCTGGTCGAGGGCCAGGGCAATTTCGGCTCGGTGGACGGCGACAACCCGGCCGCCATGCGTTACACCGAGGCGCGCCTTACCGACGTCGCCATGGCGCTGCTCGACGGCATCGATGAAGACACGGTCAATTTCCGCCCCACCTATGACGGCTCGGAGGATGAGCCGGTGGTGCTGCCCGCCGCGTTTCCAAACCTGCTCGCCAACGGGTCGGAAGGCATCGCCGTCGGCATGGCGACCTCCATCCCGCCGCACAATGTCGGCGAAATCTGCGA
>JAGWLJ010000092.1 GCA_028873275.1 Pseudomonadota bacterium | reverse complement strand
TGGCAGATAAGCACTATTGGCTTCTCAAATCTGAGCCTTCCGTCTGGTCCTGGGAAAGCCAGGTAAAAGCCGGGAAAAAGGGAACGCGCTGGGACGGCGTGCGCAATCATCTCGCCAAGCGGAATTTGATGGCCATGAAGCTGGGTGACCGCGCGTTTTTCTACCACTCGAATGAGGGCAAGGATATTGTCGGCATCGTCGAAGTGGTGCGCGAGCATTATCCCGATCCCACGGCGGCAAAGGGCGAGCCGTGGGTGGTGGTGGACGTGGCGGCGGCAGCGCCGTTGCCGAGGCCCGTATCGCTGGCGGCGATCAAGGCGGAGCCGCGCCTCGGCAAAATGTCGCTGGTCACTTCGGCGCGCCTCTCCGTGCAGCCGGTGACGGAAGCCGAATGGAATCTCATCTGCCGCATGGGCGGGGTGAGCGCCCGCTGATTATCAGAAATGGAACCTGAGTCCCAGTTCCAGGTTATTGGAATGAATCTTTCCCGAATCGTCGGTGGCTTTGGTGGTGCCGAAATAGCGGTAGCCCAGTGACCAGTCGGTATTGGGCATCGCGTCGGATACCAGCGTCAGGCCCGCCATGAAATCATAGGCGAAAGAATTGACGTTGCCGCGGAAATTAAACGATTGGTTGCTGAGAGATGCATTATGACCGGAATGCACCGTGGCATCGCCTAAGCCCGCGCCGACATACGGTACAAGGTGCCAACCGCTTCCCGACCACGGTCCGCCTTCCCACGGGCGGAAATTATTGAGATCATAATAGGCATTGGCCAGATAGGAGAAATAATGCGTATTTCCCGTGAAGTCTCCGCTATTGGATGCGCCGTGATAACCGAGTTCGCCTTCCAGGCGCAGGTCGCCGGTGGTGCCTGTCCAGAAGCGGTAGCCGAGATCGACATTGCCGCCGCCGCCGGTGTTGGTATGGTTCATCCAGGTCAGGTCGCCGCTGATACCGGCGTACCAGTTGCCCCATTTGGAATCGCTGTAGGTGGCGGCGTGCGCGCTCATCGCCAGCAGCGCGGTCAAGGATGCTACGCATAAAGCAGAAATTTTTTTCGAGTGCTTCATAGGATTATCCTTTCGTTTGAATGATGAGAAAAGCCTACGGAGCATTCCATAAAAAATATATGATGAATAGCCGCGAAAAATATTGATAATATCGTATCCGGAATAAAAATCGCGGCGATAAAAAAATGCCGCTCTCCATAAAGAAGAGCGGCAAGGATCAGACCATGAAAAGGGAAAACAGGGTATCTCAATATTCCAGTAAAACGATTGGAGGAATGAAGTTATGGCGACCCGCCTAAGTCAGCTATATGATCTGCAGCGTAAAATAATAAATAACCCATAATAATGTTTTTATAACAGATGCATATGGGTTAACCGAGGCGTAAATGCGGGGTTGCAGTTTTGGAAACTTCCCGGCATATTACTCCGTCTGTTGAAACGGATTCCAACCAGCGAGGCATATATGAACCAGAAGAAAAACACCGTGCTGATTATCGAGGACGAACCGCCGATCCGTAAAGTGCTGAATATCTCCCTGGAGAGCGCCGGCTACAAGATTGTCGAGTGCGACAACGGTCGCGAGGGCAAGCGCCTGGCCGCCTCGGTCGGGCCGGACATCGTGCTGTTGGATCTCGGACTGCCCGATATTGACGGCAAGCAGGTGATCGCCAGCATCCGTGAATGGTCGCAGGTGCCGATCATTGTCTGCTCCGTGCGCAACGCCGATGACGAGATTATCAAGGCGCTGGCGGCCGGGGCTGACGACTATGTCATCAAGCCGTTCAACCCGGATGTCCTGCTGGCGCGCATCCACGCCAACCTGCGCAAGGCGGCCACCCAGGAAGCCGGCGAGCCGGAAATTTCCAACGGCGCCATCCGCATGGACCTGGTGCGGCACGAAGTGTTTCTGAATGGCGTCAAAACCGTGTTTACGCCCAAGGAATACGAGCTTCTGCGCTATTTCCTCGTCCACCGCGGCAAGATGCTTACCCACAAGCAGATACTGAAGGATGTCTGGGGCCACGCCCATACCGAGGACATGCAGTACCTGCGCGTCTATGTGCGGCAGCTGCGCGAGAAGATCGAAGCCGATCCCTCCGGCCCGTGCTATATCATCACCGAGCCGGGCATCGGATATCGCATGGAGTCGCTGCCTGAACCGGAGCAGCCTGTGCTGATCCGCCAGAAGGAATCGGTAGGGGCGGGAGCGTAAAAGCTCCCCTCCTGCGGGCCTGATTATTCCCGATACAAATTATCAAACCTGCCGGTAATCAGGCCGTTCCAGCGAATGCCGCCGTGCCGGTGCTTTTCGCATCCCGCTTGCTGTGATTATTCCCGCCATCCAGGCACCGGCGGATGACTTCGATGAGATCGTCCATAATGAACGGCTTGGTGACATAGGCGTTGGCGCCCAGCTTTGAGGCTGCTTCCAGGGATTCCTGTTCTTTGCGCACGGTGAGTACGATGACCGGCAGGTTACGGTCTTTATACAGGCGTTTCAGGCGCGGCAGGATATTGAGCCCCTCCTGATCGGGCAGGCCCAGATCGAGCACCACCAGGTCGGGCTGGGCGGTTTCGCACAGGGCAATCCCTCCGGCCGCCGTCGCCGCGCCATGAAACTCCACTCCCAGTGCCTCCAGCGAAATACGCAGGAAGGTCAGGATGGAATGCGTATCGTCAATGGCTATGATGCGCTTGCTTGTAAGCGATGTCACCGGATGCTCCTTTGGTCTGGTCGAGCCTGCGCCATTGCGGCAGGCATAGCGTGAACAGCGCTCCCCCTTCCGGGTGGTTGGCGGCGACGATCGAGCCGCCCTGCGCTTCCATGATGGTCTTGCTGATGGCGAGGCCGAGCCCCGTGCCGGCGATCTGCGAATCTTTCTTATGCAGGCGGGCGTATTTGTCGAAAATGTGATTGAGGCGGTCCGGTGGCAGGCCGGGGCCGTGGTCGTGCACGAAGCAGATCAGCCGGCCATTGGGCTCCAGCTGGCAGCTGATGTCGATGCACGTGCCGGGCGGGGTGTATTTGCTGGCGTTGTCGAGCACGTTCTGCAGCACCTGCTCGGTCATCATGATGTCGGCGTACACTTCAACATCGGGCGCGCAGAGGTCGATCGCCAGCTGGTGCTGACGCAGCCGGTGTTTAAGTCGGCGCGTCACCTCGGCCACCATCGCTTCGAAGCTGTACCATTCCTTGCGGAAGCGGATGTCGCAGCTCTCCAGACGCGTCATGTCGAGGATATTGGTGATGAAACTGTCCAGCCGCTGCGCCTCCTCGATGGCGGAATCGATCAGTTCGGCGCGTTTCTGCGGCGTCAGCCGCTCGCCCAGGCTGCGATGCACGCTGAGCGCGCCGATGATGCCCGCCAGCGGCGTCTTGAAATCATGCGAGACGCTGGATAGCAATATGGACCGTAGCTGCTCGCGCTCTTCGCGCAGCCGCGTTTCCTGCATGGTGCGCTCGAGATCGATATGCTGGATGATCGAGGCGGTCTGGTCCGCGATGGCGCTCAGGAACTGGCCGAACCAGGCGTCGAGCTGCGAGCGGGATCTCGGTTTCACGCCCATGACGCCGATGACGCTTCCTGACGCCACCATCGGTTCGAAGCGCCATGCCGCTTCTTGTCCTTCCGGCGAGGCAAGGCCGGTCGCCTTCGTCTCCGACCAGCACAGGTCCAGCGCCTTGCGGTCTTCCGGCGCCAGCTCCACGGCGGCGGGGAAGGCGGCTTCGATGCGCTCGGAAGAAGGAAGAAAAAAAGCGACTTCCATTTCCAGCATGTGAGCCAGCTTCTGCTGCAATTTTTCCAGGGCCTGCTCGCGGGTGAAAGCGGTGGAGGCGGTACGGTAGAGCGTAAACAACGCCTTGGTGCCCAGCTCGCGCTTGGCAACCTTGCGGGCGTAATCCTTGGGCCGGCTGGTGAGAAGCGCCACCATGACCGTGGTCGACAGGAACAACAGGAGGCTGACGATATCGGTGGCGGTGACCAGGCTCAGGTCGCGGTAGGGTATGGTGAAATAATAATCGACGATCATGGCGCTGGACACGGAGGCCAGAAGTCCCGGCATCAGTCCGAAGCGTTCGGCGACGAAAGCGCATGCCACCATCAGCATCAGCGCGGCGTTTTTGTCACGCGCACCGTATGCCGTATCGGGAAACAGGTTGCCAATGAGCAGCGATGCCAGGAAGGCAACGCCCACCGCCAGCAGCGTATAGAAAAAATAAAGGGGGCGCAGCGCATGCAGGCCGAGTTTTTCGCTTAATCCCTGATGATAAGGCTGGCCGGAGAGCGGAATAATTTCCACCTGCGAGTATTTGCTGGCCAGCCGCACCAGGCGCATCCATGCCGGAGTATGGATGCCGAAGCGCGAATGGCTTTCTCCCTCCGTGCTGCCGAGGATGACCCATCCCACCTGGTTTTTTTCTTTTTCAAGCAGCAGCGCCAGGCCTTTTTCGATATTTTCCGCTTCGATGCGGATACCCTCCCCACCCATCTGGCCGGCAAGGGTAAAGAGCTGCAGCATGCGCTCCTGCGAGCCGTCTTTCATGCCCATGCGGCCCGGCGTTTCGGTGAAAACGGCTTGCCAGCGCATGCCTTTTTCGCGGGCGAGCCGGCGCGCGGCCAGAAGCAGGAGGATGGCCTTGGGGTGATCTTCGATACTGGCAATAACGAGATTGCGAGGTGCCGGTGCGTCTGGAGCCGTGGTCATCGGGTTGTGTGGATTCGAGGTGGGCTACCAGCATGTGCCAATAGCTTATAAAAAGTCCATAAGGATATGATCAGATAGTATTGGGAGTTTTTTGGGCTCTGATCCAGAAGGAGAGAGATTGGTGCTGTGTGCCTTATCTGTTTCTGATAAATGGCCGTGCCGGGCTGATATTTTTTTATCCGGCTGGATTATTTCACAAAAATATCAATTTCCTGGCTGGCGACGGCAGAAGCATTCTGGCTGGCCGTATGGATGCGCGACGGTTTGACCCCCAGATTCTCTATGGCCTGCGCCACGGCATGGAGATTTTCCTCGGCATTGGCGCTTGTCCGGCTGTCACCGGTTTCGGCGGGAGTGTAGGAGATCACGGTATATTCGGCATCCGGCTTGGCTTTTTGCGTACTGTCTACGGCCAGCCGCAGCGCATGCTCATAATAAAGATGCTGCGTGTTGAAGCGGATGACCAGCAGCGGCTTCTGCCCGATCGGCCCCGAAGGCTGCAGGGTGGGCGTTGCCATGGCGTATCCGGAAAACAGAGTAAGCAGAAGCGCGGCGGCGCTGATTTTCTTACAGATACGGAACATCGTGAAGCCTCCTCAAATGGCCAGCTCAGCCTAAATAAACCCATGGAATAAGTCAATTCGCATGCGATGGGGCGCGGCGGCGGCGCAGGCTATAAAATCTGCTTGCATCCCGGCGGCGTTTGCTGATATCAATCACGCTCCTTTTTTAAAGATTAAGGGCGGTTAGCTCAGCTGGTTAGAGCGCCACGTTGACATCGTGGAGGTCGATGGTTCGAGTCCATTACCGCCCACCAGGCTTCGCCCTCCGGGCTACGCCTGGCGCAGCCAGGTGGAGCACGGCTCTAAGGGCGAGCCTGTCCGGCATAGCCTTCTTGGGCGAAGACGGACTGGGGCAGTATATGTGGTACGTTACCGAAAAGCCTTTCTCTGAATAGGACAATGCTTTAATATAAAGACTCAAAAAATTTGCTTCTCAGTAATGCAATACGATTCGAATCAAGATCATCCTGAATTACCCTTGAGCGATATCCAGGGCCGTTTGAAAACGGCCGGGCTTTGGAAGCAGTTGGTTGAAGATGCGGCTGAGAGTCTGCCCTCTGGCTTTAAAAAATATTCAGTTCGCATGGTATATGAAGCTGCACGCTTATGGCTGGAATCAGAACTTGATTCCGGAACTCCCCCTCTCGTCACATTATCTAAAGGCGATAACATTATCGATGCCGAAATGCGGCAGGGATTTTACAGCGCAAAATTAAACGTAATGGCTAAAGCGGAAGAAGAAAGAAACAGAAGAGACCGTTACTGATTCTACCTGATCAGCCTGATATTCTCCAGCATCTTGATGCCGCCGGCGTCGGTGGATTCTTCTTCGTCTTCTTCGGCGGTGGGGGCTTTGTCCGTGCGCTTGAATTTGCCGTCGACGAAGGCGCCGTCTTCGATGGTGAGGCCTTCATGCATGATGATGCCTTCGACGCGGCAGGTGGAGAAAAGCTGCACGTTCTTGGCGCGGATGAGGCCTTTGACCTTGCCGTAGATCATCGCGCTGTCGGCGGTGATCTCGCCGTTGACGACGCCCTTGTCGCGCAGGATGAAGGTGGCGCAGCGGATGTTGCCGTCGAGCGTGCCGTTAAAATCGA
>JAGWLJ010000091.1 GCA_028873275.1 Pseudomonadota bacterium | reverse complement strand
CAATTACGATATTACCTATAATCCCGGTACGCTCACCGTCACGCCCAAGAGCCTCACCATCAGCGGCGTTACCGCCACAAACAGAGTGTATAACGGCACGATCGCCGATACGCTGAATACCGGTTCGGCAATACTCTCCGCCGCGGTCGGCGGCGACGTCGTCACGCTCAATACCGTTGCCGCCACCGGCACGTTTGCTGATAAGGATACCGGCAACGGCAAGGCCGTGACCGCCGCCGGCTTTACCCTAAGCGGCGCCGACGCCGGCGATTACAGCATAACGCAACCTGTCGGGCTTAGCGCCAATATTACCCCGGCCGCGCTTTCTCTGCGTGCGGTCAATACCAGCAAGCTTTCAGGGACCTCCGATCCGACGCTGACTTACAGCTATACCGGCCTGGCCGGAGGCGACAGCAGGGCCTACTTCTCGGGAGCGCTGGCGCGTGCTGCCGGCGAGAGCGTCGGCAGCTACGCCATCGGTCAAGGTACGCTCGCCGCCACCGGCAATTATTATATCGCCGCTTTTACGCCCGGCACTTTCTCTATCATGCAGGGCGTTCCGGCCAACATCGACGTGCCTCGCATCGTCGACCCCATTTGGCGCGGCCTGACCCAGCCCATTCTCGTCGATATCCCGATGCCGGTGCCCGTGGTTTCTTTCCTGTACCCTGATCCATCCCTGGCGCCCCTGGCTAGCGCATCCATTTCATCCGGCTCGCCGGCGCTCTCGCCCTCTGCGGCCAACATCGTACCGCGATATAAACCTTCCTCGCGCAGCAGCGCCGGCGCTCCGCTTATTCTGCTTTACTGCCCCAACGAGGGGACCTGCTTCAGGATGTAAGAAAGCGTGTACAGAGATAGAGATATAAAACATGCGTTCATTAGATCGTCCACTTCAAGGCCCACATATTGAACAGATGCGGCAAGATTTTTATGAGGCATTGGAACGGCGTGCTATTGAAGGGAAACCTACTAAAGCATTAGATTCCCAAGAACGCGAATTATGCAATAAAATGCTGGCAGATTATGCAGAGGCATTGAAAACGCTTTATCAAATTGATGTGCATTCAGGTATTGATCGACCACAATGGCTGGATGTGCCGCTAAAGGACTGGATGGAATTCACACCTTACCAGCGGCATCTGGCAGTGGAAGACGCACGTACTGTTTATCTTGGGCATATTTGGCGTAATCATTGGGATTTGATTCCCGCAGGCAAATGTCTTGACATGGGGTGCGGCACTGGAATGTTCTTAGATCTCATGCAAACGAATGATACAAAACATGAGTGGCATGGAATTGAACTAGATAATCTATCCCTGCCAAGCGATCACATACGTAAGAAAATTCCTCGCTATCAAATATATAGAGGCAAGCAATTACCTTACGAAGATAAGGAATTTACGGGTATTACGCTCCACAATGTGCTGCATCATGTGAAACCGGAAATGCGTAAAGCGTTTTTAAATGAGATATACCGCGTAACAAAACCCGGAGCGCATATTATAGTGACAGAAGAAATGGCGCATGGTTTGCAGCGAAAAGATTATCCCGAGCAATTTGTGCGGGAAGGTGGAAGTCATATATTAGATCAAGCGCTGCAAAAATTAGATGGATGTTTTTATCCCAACAGTGAGCGAGGATATCAGCAATCTGCACCGGATTGGCAAAAGGAATTGGATGAGGCTGGGTTTAGCCCCGCTTTTGCAGGATGTTGTGGCACATATAATGTTGCGGGAATTCCGATTGGCGAAAATTATATGGTTTTCACGCGACGTGAGGATAGTAAAAAGCATGATCGAGAGGAGCGTTTCTTTTTTGATAGAAACGCCTATTCTGTTTGACTGTTCGGTAGGAATATATTGATCCAACATCAATTAGTTATTTTGCTCACTAAAAATCGAGGAGAATTGCAGGCAGAGATACCCCGCCCCTCATCACTCCGCCATGCGTGCAAGGGCGGCGATCACCGCCGGCAGCGGCTGGCGGATGGGCGGGATGACCTGGTAATGCTGCCAGCCGCTTCCCAGTGCCTTGTACAACGCGATGAACTGCTCCGCCGCCGCCTGCTGCGCCATGACATATTGCTGCTCAAGGTCGAACTGCTGGCGCTGGGCGTCGATCACGTTGAGCATGTCGGTCAGCCCGCGATCAAAGCGCTCGGAGGCCAGATCGGCCGCTTTCTGGCTGGCTTCCAGCGCCGTATTCAGGTTCCGGAGGCGATCCTGCTGTCCGGCATAGGCGCTGCTCGCGGTATCGACATCCTCCACCGCGCCGATGATGGCCTGTTTATAGCGCATCAATTTCTCATGCGTTTCCAGGTCGGCGATGTTCACCAGCGCATCCAGCCTGCCGAAGTCGAGAATCGGCATGCCGACCGACGGGCCGACCGACCAGATAAAACTATTCTTTGCCGGCGAAACACCCAGCCCTTGTCCCTGATAGCCCGCGCCGCCCAGCAGGCTCACCTGCGGAAACAGATTGGCTTCCGCCACGCCGACACGCGCCGTCGCCGCCGCCAGCTCGCGCTCGGCCTGCTGAATATCGGGGCGGTTTTTTAGTAGATCGATCGGCACGCCCGTGTCGAGCGCTTGCGGCAGCGCCGGAATGACGCCCGGCTTGCCCAGCTCTGCCGCTAATGTTTCCGGAAACTCGCCCAGCAGTGCGGCGATGGCATATTGCGATGCATGCAGCTGGGCAGCCAGCGGCGCCTGCTGCGCCTGCAATGTGGCCAGCTGGCGATCGGCCAGGCTGACGTCGAATTCATTGGTGATGCCATGCTCATAGCGCTGGCGCATCACATCGGCATATTGCTTCACCGCGTTGAGATTCTTCTCAAGCACCGCCTGCTGCATCTGCAGCCCGCGCATGTCGACATAGGCATGCACTACATCGGCGATGAGGGTGATCAACACCTGGTTGCGCGCCGCGCGGGCGGCTTCCGTTTCGGCTCCCGCCGCTTCGATCTCGCGCCGGTATTTGCCGAACAGGTCGAGTTCCCAGGCGGCGTCGAAGCCGTAGACCTGGGTAATATGTTTGAGCCCGCTGCCGCTGTCGCCGGCGCGCAGGACGCTGTCCGCCCGGCCTTTAGTCAGGTCGCTGCCGGTGCCGCGGCCGCCGCCGGCGCTCGCTTCCGCTTCCGGAAGCGCGCCGCCGATCACCACCGATTCCTGCTGCCGCGCCTCCTGCAGCCGGGTCAGGGCGATATCGAGCTGCGGATTGGCTTTGATAGCGCGGTCGATCAGGCCGTTGAGCTCCTCATCGCCAAGCGATTTCCACCACTCCGCTGCCTCGACCACCGGCTTCTTACTGGAGGCATCGGAAACAGGCCGGGCGGCGAAGCTATCCGGTAATTTATTATCCGGCGCATGATAACCCGGGCCGACCGCGCAGCCGCCCAGAGCAACGCAGAGCAGAAGGCTATTTCTGAGGCGCAGGCGCATGAGCAGGGCTTTCCTTGGCATTCACTTGCACGGTATCGCCGTCGCTGATCTGGTTGCTGATGTTGAGCGCCACCTGGTCGCCGACCTCGATGCCGGAGCCGATGTCCACCGTGCCGCCATTGTCGCGGGCAATGGCGACCTTATGGAAATGTACGCGATGGTCCTTATCCACCACCGCCACTTCCGGGCCGCCGTTCCTGAATACCAGTGCGGCGGCGCGCACCTGCGGCAAGCCCTGGCCCGGCACCTCGAACTTCACATTGACGTACATCCCCGGCACCAGGGCCTGATCCTCATTGGGGATATCGACCTCGACGCGCAGCGTGCGCGACTGCGGATTGATGGCATCGGCGGTGCGGGCGATAGCCCCCCTGAATATGCGATCCGGCAGGTTGCTGGCGGTGATCTCCGCTTCCACATCCTTTTTCATATCCGGCGCGGCGCTCTGCGGCACATCGACAAAAATGCGCATGGGATTGTTCTGCGCCATGCGGTAGAGCGGCGTGGTGCTGGCATTGCTGCCCGCCGTCACCAGATTACCGATATCGATGCGCCGCTCGGTGATGCGGCCATCGTAAGGCGCGGTGACTTCCTTGAACCTGGCCAGCGCCTGGTAGCGGTCGATGCCGGCCTGGCTGAGCTTTACCTGCGCGACGGCGCTGGAGTACGCCGCCTTCTTTTCCTCGCGTTCCTGCTCGGAGACGACGCCTTTGGGCGAATCGCGCCAGCGGTCATAGGTGGTTTTGGCCAGCTCGGCGTCGGCCTGCGCGGCGATCAGCTTGGCTTTGGCGGCGGCCAGCTGCGCGTCGAGCTCCGGCGTTTCGATGGTCGCCAGCACCTGGCCCTTTTTCACCTGGTCGCCGATATCGGCGCTCCAATTCGCCACATAGCCATCGACCCGCGCATAGATGGTGCTTTCATACCATGCGGCGGTTTCGCCGGGCAGCGTCAGGTTAGAGGTGGCAGGCGCGGCCGCCACCGTGATCACGTCCACCGGCAGCAGGGCGGAAGCGGCGATTTCCGCGTTTTTCGCCAGGGTATGCGTATGGAACGACCTGGTGACCTGCACAGCGACGAAGCCGACTGCCAGCACGCCGACAAGGATGAGCGCCTTGCGGCGAATCCGTCGGCCCGTGCCGGCAGCATCGGGGTGCTGCATGTGGAGGATAGAGGCGCTTTGGCGGCGCTGGTTTTCATCAGGCAGTGACATGAGGTTCTCCCTTTGGAGCGGTTTTGTGCGGCAGCAGGCGGTACATCACCGGCACAAAGACCAGCGTGGCGAAGGTGGCAAACAGCAATCCGCCGATGACGGCGCGCGCCAGCGGCGCATTCTGCTCGCCGCCTTCGCCAATGCCCAGCGCCATCGGGATCATGCCGAGGATCATCGCCCCTGCCGTCATCAGCACCGGGCGCAGGCGGGTATAGCCGGCGATTTCCGCCGCCACCCAGGAATCGTTATGGCCGTCGCGCAGGCGCTGATTGGCGAAGGTCACGACCAGAATGCTGTTAGCGGTGGTCAGGCCGATGCACATCAGCGTCCCCATCAATGCAGGAACGCTCAAATGCGTTTGCGTGAGATAGAGCATCCACATCACGCCGCCGAGCGCGAAGGGCACGGCGAGAAGCACGATCAGCGGATCGATCCAGCTTTGGAAATTGATCACCAGGAACAGGTACACCAGCACCACGGCAAACGCCATGCCGGAGAAAATGCCGCTATAGCTCTGGCGCATGGTTTCTACCTGGCCGGAGAGCGTCACCGACAGGGCGCTGGCCTTATCGGGCTGGTCTTTGGCAATCACCCTGTCGATGTCCGAGGCTACGGAATTAAGGTCGCGTCCCTGCACGTTGGCGTTCACGTCGAATACCGGGCGGATATTGTATTGCGACAGCACCATCGGCACCGTGGCGCGCGAGAATCCCGCCACGTTCATTAAAAGCTGCTGGCCGGCGCCGCCTTTCGCCGCTACCGGCAGCGACCACAGATCCTGGGCCGAGGCGATGTGGTAGGAAGGTTCCTGCACCACCAGCGGATAACTGACGCCGTTCCTGGGATCGACCCAGAAATTAGGCATGGTCTGCGCGCTGGAATTGGTGGTGACCAGCACATTGCTGGCGGCGGCCTGCTGATTGAGGCCGAATTGCGAGGCGAGCGTCCGGTCGATATTGACCGTCAGCGCCGGCGCATCCGGCACCTGGAAGACATGCGCGTCGACAATGCCGGGAATGGCATTCAGATCATGCGTCAGCTTCTGCGCCAGCGCATAGGCGTCATGGCTGTTCGGGCCGGAGATGCGGATATCGACCGGCGCCGGCGCGCCGAAATTCAGCACCTGATCGACAATATCGGCCGGCTGGAAGAAGAATTGCAGGCTGGCAAATCGCCTGGGCAATTCCTGCCGCAAGCGCGCCATCAGCTCTGCCGTCGGCGCGTGTTCCTTTTTCAGCGCGATGAGGATTTCCCCGTCCATCGGCCCGATGGTGGCGGAATCCGACAGGGCGATGTTGATGCCGCTGTAGGGCAGGCCGATATTATCGAGAATCACATCGATCTGCTCGGCACCGACAAGCTGGCGTATGGCCGCTTCGACATTGGCGAAATCCGCCTGCGTCTGCTCCAGCCGCGTGCCCGCCGGCGCGCGCACATGCAGCCGCATCTGCCCGGCATCGACGTCGGGGAAGAAATCGCGCCCCAGGGCCGGAAACAGCAGCAGGGAAGACACCATCAGCAGGGCAAAGAAACCGATCACCTGCTTCGGCTCGGAAAGCGCCCAGTTCAGGTGATGGCGGTAGGATTCGCGCAGGCGATCAAAGCCGTGCTCGAAGCGGCGGTGGATGACGCTGAAGATATTGCGCCTGTTCGTAGGATCGGTTTCCAGCCAGTCGCCATGCGTGTGCGTTTCCGGGCTGTGGCGGATGAGGTATTTGAACAGCACCGGCACCAGCGTGAAGGAAAG
>JAGWLJ010000351.1 GCA_028873275.1 Pseudomonadota bacterium | reverse complement strand
GACGTGGGCGCGCATTTTAAGCATCCCGGCCTCGAACACGGCAAAGAGCCCCACCGGCCCCGCGCCGATAATCACGATATCCGTTTGAACATCCGTCATAAGGAGGGCGACTCTAGCAAAAACTAATGAAAAAGTAAGGATTTTTTGCGATAATAATGGCGAAAGGAATACCTATGTCCCACGCCGTACTCTGCGCCTACGGGCGCTCGCCGTTTACACTGGCCAACAAAGGCGAACTGGCCAAAACCCGCCCGGACGATTTGCTGTCGCAGGTCATCAAGGGCGTACTGGCCAAAACGCCAGTCAAGACCGATGACCTCGAAGACCTGCTGGTCGGCTGCGCGTTCCCGGAAGGCGAACAGGGCTTGAATATCGCAAGGCTGGCCGGGTTCATCGCCGGGCTGCCGGTTTCCATCGGCGGGGCGACGGTGAACCGCTTCTGCGGCTCCTCGATGGAGACCATCCATATGGCGGCGGGCAAGATCGCCTGCGGCGCCGGTGAGCTGTTCATCGCGGCGGGCGTGGAATCCATGTCGCGCGTGCCGATGGGCGGATTCAACGTATCGCCCAACCCCAATCTCTATGAATCGATGCCGGGAGCCTACATGTCGATGGGCATCACGGCGGAAAATCTGTGCACCAAATTCCAGATTCCGCGCAAAGCGCAGGAGGAGTTCGCGCTCTTAAGCCACCAGAAAGCAGCCAAGGCGGATTTGTCGCAGGAGATTATCCCGATTACGATAAAGGGCGGTACGGTCAGCAAAGACGGCTGCATCCGCGCCGATACCAGCTTGGAGAAAATGGCGACGCTCGCACCCGCCTTCGATGAAAAAGGCGTGGTGACGGCGGCCACCTCCTCGCCGGTGACCGACGGCGCGGCGGTGACCATCATCGCCAGCGAAGAATACGCCGATAAACACAACCTGCCGAAGCTGGCGCGCATCAGGAGCTTTGCCGTCGCCGGTGTGCCGCCGGAAATCATGGGCATCGGCCCGGTGGATGCGACGCGCAAAGCGCTGAAACGCGCGGGCCTTGAGCTTAAGGACATGGATGTCATTGAGCTTAATGAGGCGTTTGCCGTGCAATCGATGGCCGTCATCAAGGAGCTGGGCATCGATACGGCCAGGCTCAACCTCGACGGCGGGGCGATTGCGCTCGGCCACCCGCTCGGCGCATCCGGCGCGAGGATCACCGGCAAGGCGGCGCAGCTGCTCAAGCAGCGCGGCGGCAAATATGCGCTGGCCACCATGTGCATCGGCGGCGGGCAGGGCATCGCCACGGTGCTGGAAGCCGTTAAGTAATTCGT
>JAGWLJ010000090.1 GCA_028873275.1 Pseudomonadota bacterium | reverse complement strand
AAACAGCTTGCAGCGGAAGTGTTGCTGACCTTCAAGAAAGAAAATCCGAGCGATTGGAGAATGGCCACACGCATCCCCGCATTGCATGAAAAGCTGGATGCAACCATTGAAGCCATTGCCTATTATGGTGCATTCATAAAGGATCCTTCCGTGCTCCCGGACACAAAAAAAGCGGCATGGAAAAAAATTTGTGATACGGAAAACACAAATGATCTCGAATACTTGGATCTCGAAGACCAGTTATCTGAATTGTACCGAAAGATATATGCCGCACGGCCTCTCGAATATATCGATCGCATAACGCAAGAAACGCGCGATACCCTATTATGCATGGTCGAACAGCGTCTACAAGCTGCTCCTCCTCCCCCGGAATTGAATTAACATGCTCCCCGTCGTTTTCGATCTTTCCCGTATTCCCGTTCTGCTCGCAGGCCGCGGTGAAGCGCTGGCGAAGCGCCGCCGACAGCTTGAGGAATACGGCGCAGTGGCGCTCACGGTACTCGAGGGAATTCCCGCCGCCGCAGATATCGCCGCCCACCGGCTGGTCATGCTTGCCGGGTTGCCGAAAGAGGAGGCCGGGCGGGTCGCCCAGGCCTGCCGTACCGCCGGCAGGCTGCTTAATGTTGAGGATGTGAATGAGCTGTGCGATTTTTATTTCACCGCCAATGTCCGTCGCGGCGATCTGGTGATTTCGGTATCAACCGGCGGCCATTCGCCGACGCTGGCGCAGAAAATCCGCGATTGGATTGCCGCGCAGTTCAGCGAAGAATGGGAAAAGCGCGTCACCGAAATCGGCCAGCTGCGCCGTCAGTGGAAAAGCGAGGGCAGGAATCTCTCGTCGGCAAGCCACGAGCATATCGCCCGGAAACAATGGCTGGCATGAGCGCTGTTTCCCTTTCCCGCCTGCAGATGTTCTACGGCGATCTCGATGCGCCGCTGCTTCTGCATGCCATGATCCGCGAGGAATTCAAAGGCAGCATCGCCCTGATCTCCTCCTTCGGCGCCGACGCCGCGCTGCTGCTCGCCCTGGTGGCGGAAGTCGACCCGGCGACGCCGGTGCTGTTCCTCGAAACGGGAAAGCATTTCCCCCAGACGCTGGATTATGCACAGCAACTGGCGGCACATCTGGAACTGACGCAGGTGAAATGGCTTGCGCCCGATACGGAGATGGCCAGCCGCATCGATACCGACGGACAGCTGTGGAAAACTCAGCCCAACCGCTGCTGCTGGTTGCGCAAGGTTGAGCCGCTCAACCGGGCGGTGGAACAGCTGGGGCTTTGCGCGCTGATCACCGGCCGCAAGCGTTACCAAACGCCGGAGCGAGGGCAGCTCGAAACGATCGAGTTGGACGATAAAGGCATTTTCCGTATCAATCCGCTAGCATTATGGAACAGGGAACGGCAGAAACAGGAAGCGGTGGCGCGAAAACTTCCCATTCATCCGCTGGCGGCGGCGGGCTATGCTTCCATCGGATGCGCGCCCTGCACCCGCCCGGTAGAAGCAGGAGAGGATGAGCGGGCGGGGCGCTGGGCGCATACGATTGGCATTGATGAAGATAAAAAGACCGAATGCGGCATTCACCTGCCCGCCGCGGAAGTCACGAACTGGAGCGTATGATGGAGCATCTTGATCAGCTGGAAGCCCAGAGCATCTACATTTTCCGCGAAGCGTTCCGCTCTATCGCCAAGCTCGCCATGCTGTGGTCGTTCGGCAAGGACAGCAACGTGATGATCCACCTGGCGCGCAAAGCCTTCTTTGGCCGCGCGCCCTTCCCGCTGATCCATTGCGACACCGGACTCGAGATGGACGAGGTCTATGCCTTCCGCGACCGCTATGCGAAGGAATGGGACATCACCTTGATCAGCCACCCCTGCCCGCCGCTGGAAGCCACCGACGCCACGCTGCCGCACGCGGCGCGGGTGGCGGCAAGAAAGACACTGGGCCTTAAAGAAGCCGTGCAGAAGCATGGATTCACCGGCATCATCGCCGGCATTCGCCGCGACGAAGAAGCGACGCGCGCCAAGGAGCGCGTTTTTTCGCCACGCGGAGCCGAAGGCGGCTGGGATGTGCGCGAGCAGCCGCCGGAATTCTGGGACCAGTTCAAGACCAGCTTTCCGCCGGGCACGTCCTTGCGCATCCATCCGCTGCTGCACTGGACGGAATTGGATATCTGGCGCTATATTAAGCGCGAAAATATTCCTGTCGTGCCGCTGTATTTTGCGCAATCCTATCACCAGCTCGACGGCCGAAACTTCGGAGGCAAAGTAATGCGCTTCCGCTCCCTGGGCGAAAAAGGCATCACCTGGCCTATCGAAAGCAGCGCGGCGACGGTCGATGAGATTATCGCTGAGCTTGGAACCACGAAAGTCTCCGAGCGTTCGGGAAGGCCCATGGGTGCGGATGAGGATGAGAGCAGCTTTGAGCGGTTGCGCGCTGATGGATACATGTAATAATGACCGATAAAAAACATCCCCTCAAGCTCGTTATCGTCGGCCATGTCGATCACGGCAAGTCGACGCTGGTCGGGCGGCTGCTGCATGACACGCCTTCGCTCCCGGATGGCAAATTCGAAGTAATCAAAGCCAGCTGCGAGAAGCGCGGCATGCCGTTCGAGTGGTCATTCCTGATGGATGCACTGCAGACCGAGCGCGACCAGGGCATCACTATCGACACGACGCAGATCTGGCTGCGTCTGCCGCACCGCGATGTCGTCATCATCGATGCACCGGGACATAAGGAATTTTTAAAAAACATGATTACTGGCGCCGCGCAGGCCGACGCCGCCCTGCTGCTGATCGATGCGCATGAGGGCGTGCGCGAGCAGAGCAAGCGCCACGGCTACCTATTGCATCTCTTAGGCGTTCGCCAGATCGCCGTGCTGGTCAATAAGATGGACCGGGTGGGGTATAAGGAAGAGGTATTTCGCCGCATCGAGCGCGAGTATCGCGAGTATTTGAAAAGCGTCGGCGTCGAGCCGACCTGCTTTATTCCCATCTCGGCGCGCGAGGGGGATGGTATCCTCGGCGCTTCGGCGCATATGCCTTGGTATAAAGGGAACGGTGTCATCGAAGCTCTCGATCATTTCCATCCGGCAACAGCCGAAGATCACCTGCCGCTGCGCTTCCCGGTGCAGGACGTGTATAAATTCGACGAGCGCCGCATCATTGCCGGCCGCATCGAAAGCGGGGCGATGCGCGTCGGAGATACTTTGTTGTTTTCTCCTTCCAATGCGAAGGCCAAAGTGGCCAGCATCGAGGCATGGCCGGAAAAGGAAAGGATAATGCAGGTAAGCGCCGGGCAATCCGTAGGCATTACGCTTGACGACCAGATTTTTGTCGAGCGCGGTCAGGTGGCCAGCCATGTCCAGCACGCGCCGATGATCACTAACCAGTTCCGCGCCCGTATCTTCTGGCTGGGAAAAAAACCACTGGAGCGGCAGAAGCGTTGCAAGATCAGGCTCGGCACCTGCGAAATCGGGGCCGAGGTCAAAATTATCGAACACGTCATCGACGCCGATACGCTGGCGCAGGTAAAGGCGGAGCAAATTGAACGCGGGCAAGTGGCAGAGGTGATTTTCCGCACACGCGGCGTAGTCGCCGTCGACGACTTCAATACGAATGCGCGGCTCGGCCGTTTCGTCATCGTGCAGGATTACGATGTAGCCGGCGGTGGTATCGTCAGCACTCAGGGATTTGCCGACCAACGCACCGGCGAGCGGACGGCTGTCAAATCAAAGAATATCACCGGCGTCGATTTCGGCGTGACGCCCGAGCAGCGCGCTATGGCCAGCGGCCATCTTGGCGGAGTCTTATGGTTCACCGGCCTCTCCGGTTCCGGCAAGTCCACTATCGCCCGCCAGTTGCAGAAACGACTATTCGACAAAGGTCATCACGTCTTCGCCCTCGATGGCGACAACCTGCGCAAAGGCCTCAACCGCGATCTCGGCTTCTCGCCGCAGGACCGCAGCGAAAATATCCGTCGCGTGGGCGAAGTGGCGGCGCTGTTCGCCGAAAGCGGCACCATCGTTATCACTTCGCTGATCTCACCCTATCGCGAAGACCGCCGCCGGGTGCGCGCCATCGCGCCCAATTATTTCCATAACATCTACATCAAAGCATCGCTGGCCGCCTGCGAAACCCGAGACAGCAAAGGGCTTTACAAGCAGGCGCGAGAGGGAAAAATTGCCGAATTCACCGGGATCAGCGCCCCCTACGAAGAACCTGAAAATCCCGACCTTGTCATTGATACCGAGAAACTGAGCGTGGAAGAATGCGTGGCGCAGCTCGTCAACTATGTGGAGCACCACCTCGTCGAGCCGGTGAGCAACCTCGCCATGGAAGACGCGGAAGGCCATCTGCGCGATTATGCCGGAACGGGGATCTGATGCCGCAGCCATTCGGGTTCGGAATCCTCTTTGAAGAGCTGTACAGGCGGGAAGGGCTCGCCCGGCTCGATGCCGCTTTTGTCGAGCAATTGAAGAAAGGCGATACGGCGCTGCACAATCGCTTCATGGCGGCGCGCGCCGAGCCTTTGTCGCTGACGGTTAAAGACCATTCGCAGCTGCTGCTTGATCTGGCGCCGCATGTCGAGGATTTCGTCGGAACATTATTCGGCATCGAAAAGGAAATCCACCTCCTCGCCGAACAGCATCATGCGCTGGCGCCGCTTTACGCCTGCAAACGGCTGTTCGTGCAGCGCCGCGCCAGCAAAGCGCTGTCACCCGAAGAAGCCGGGCGCGTCAACGGCGAAATGCTGCTGGCCATGCTGCCGCTGCCGCATGCCGAGGGGCTGGTCTTTGAGCTGTCTTTCGCCAAGGTCATCATGGGCTGGCTTGAAAAAGAGGAAGAGCATAAATCGCTGCTGGAGATCGCAGCACGCTACGCCGCCTGGGCGCTGTTCAGCGAAGAAGGAAAAAAGAAACACGGTAAAGGGCTGCTGTTTAAGCAACCCAAAAAACTGGATCATGAGCAGCTGATCCCCGTCGAAACAGAGGAGCGCGACGGCGTACAGGTACTGCGGCTGCCGAAAGAGCATTACCGCGCCCGCGATGGCTTCAAACTTACCGATGACGGCGGCACGCTGGCGCAGGCGCTCGACCACGCGCATTACTGCATCTTCTGCCATAACCAGGGCAGGGATTCCTGTTCGAAGGGCATAAAGGAAAAAGCCGGACCGTTCAAAAAGAACGTGCTTGATATTACGCTTGCCGGCTGTCCGCTCGAGGAGAAAATCTCCGAGATGAATATGCTGAAAAGCGAAGGCATTCCGGTAGGCGCGCTGGCGATGATCACCGTCGACAACCCGATGTGCGCCGGCACGGGGCACCGCATCTGCAACGATTGCATGAAATCCTGCATCTACCAGAAACAGGAACCGGTCAACATCCCGCAGGCAGAAACGCGCACGCTGAAGGACGTGCTTCATCTGCCTTACGGCTTCGAGATTTACAGCCTGCTCACGCGCTGGAACCCGCTGAACCTGCATCGCCCGCTGCCGAGAGCGGAGAGTGGCTACAAGGTGCTGGTGGCCGGGCTGGGGCCGGCCGGCTACACGCTGGCACATCATTTGATGAATGACGGCCATATGGTGGTAGGCATCGACGGGCTGAAGATCGAACCGCTGCCGGAAACCATCTCCGGCGTTACGGCACTGGGCGAGCGCGTGCCATTCGAGCCTATTAAAGATATCGCTAAGCTCTATGAATTACTCGATGAGCGCAGCCTGGCCGGCTTCGGCGGCGTCGCCGAATACGGCATCACCGTGCGCTGGGATAAGAATTACCTAAAGATCATCCGCCTGCTGCTCGAACGGCGCGCCGAGTTCTCGATGATCGGCGGCGTGCGTTTCGGCTCGAGCCTCACCTATGACAATGCCTTCGCGCTGGGCTTCGATCATATTGCGCTGTGCATGGGCGCCGGCAGGCCAACGCTGGTCGATATGCCGAACGGCCTGGCGCGCGGCGTGCGCACCGCTTCGGATTTCCTGATGGCACTGCAACTCACCGGCGCCGCTAAAAAAGATTCTATTGCCAATCTGCAACTGCGACTTCCGGTGGTAGTGATCGGCGGCGGCCTGACCGCCATCGACACAGCCACCGAATCGCTAGCCTATTATCCTGTGCAGGTGGAGAAATTCCTCGCCCGCTATGAAGCGCTGGTTGCCGAGCGCGGCGAGCAGGTGGTGCGGACCGGATGGGATGAAGAAGAACGCCTGATCGCCGATGAATTTATCGCTCATGCCTGGGCTATCCGCGAGGAACGAAAAAAAACCA
The DNA here is from genome assembly GCA_028873275.1 of Pseudomonadota bacterium. GTDB lineage: Bacteria > Pseudomonadota > Alphaproteobacteria > Rickettsiales > SXRF01 > JABDCD01. The sequence goes on along the minus strand of JAGWLJ010000090.1, from coordinate 148 downwards.
ATCCCGATATCTGGTCGCTCCTTGACCGCTGGGGCGGTGTCAAGCTGGTCTACCGAAAGCGGCTGATCGACGCGCCGAGCTACCGGCTTAATCATGAGGAAGTTGAGAAAGCCTTCGAGGAAGGCATCTTCTTCTCTGAATTATGGGA
>JAGWLJ010000089.1 GCA_028873275.1 Pseudomonadota bacterium | reverse complement strand
TCGGTGGCCGAGGGGCCGGATATTGAGGATGATTATCATAACTTCACTGCGCTTAATATTCCCGAGTCGCATCCGGCGCGGCAGATGCATGATACGTTTTATCTGAGTGGCGAGTCGCGAGTGACGAGTGCCGAGAAAGAAGAAAATAATTCTGCTCGCCACTCACCACTCACTACTCACCACTATCTACTGCGCACACATACCTCACCGGTGCAAATCCGCGTCATGCAAAACGGCAAGCCGCCATTCCGCGTACTCGCGCCCGGTAGCACCTATCGCTGCGATTCCGACCTGACTCACACGCCGATGTTTCACCAGGTCGAAGGCTTCGTCATCGACAAGAACATCCACATGGGCCATCTCAAAGGCTGCCTTATCCAGTTCCTCAAAGATTTTTTTGAGCTGGATGACGTGCCGGTGCGCTTCCGCCCCAGCTTTTTCCCCTTCACCGAGCCGTCGGCGGAAGTCGACATCGGCTGCGCGCGCTCGCGCGATGAGATCAAAATCGGGGCAGGTTCCGACTGGCTGGAAGTCATGGGCTGCGGCATGGTGCATCCCAACGTGCTGAAGAACTGCAATCTTGATCCAGCCGAATGGCAGGGCTTCGCCTTCGGCATGGGCGTCGAGCGACTGGCCATGCTGAAATACGGTATTCCGGATTTGCGGACGTTCTTCGAGAGCGATGTGCGGTGGCTGCAGTATTATGGGTTTGCCTCATGAAATTCACGCTGAACTGGCTCAAGGACCATCTCGATACTTCGGCGCCACTGGATAAAATTACCCAGACGCTGACCATGATTGGCCTCGAGGTCGAGGCGGTCACGGATCGCAGCGCAGACTTAAATGCATTCACCGTCGCAAAGATTCTCCATGCCGAGCCGCATCCGCAGGCCGACAAGCTGCGCGTCTGCCGTGTCGAGAGCGATATCGGCGAATTGCAGATCGTCTGCGGCGCGCCCAATGCGCGGGCGGGGATTCATGTCGTATTGGCCAAGGAAGGCGCGGTCATCCCTGCCAACGGCATGGTTATCAAAAAAACGAAAATTCGCGGCGTCGAGAGCAACGGCATGCTGTGCTCGGCCGAAGAGCTGGCGCTCCCTGGCGATAGCAGCGGTATTATCGAATTGCCTGCAACGGCAAAAATCGGCGAATCCATCGTTGGGCTGCTCGGGCTTGACGATCCAGTCATCGAAGTTGCCATCACCCCCAACCGCGCCGATGCGCTGGGTGTGCGCGGCATCGCCCGCGATCTGGCAGCGGCGGGATTGGACGTGCTGAAACCCCTGCCTGTACCAAGCACCAAGCACCAAGCACCAAGCACCATCACCGTCACTCTCGCCACGCCGCATTGCCCGCAATTCATCGGCTGCACTATTCGCGGCGTCAAGAATGGCCAAAGCCCCGACTGGCTCAGAAAGCGGCTGGAAGCCACCGGCCAGAAGCCGATCTCGGCGCTGGTGGATATCACCAATTACATCACCATCGATCTCGACCGGCCGCTGCACGTCTTCGATGCGAAGAAACTGCGCGGCAACCTGATTGTGCGCGATGCGCGGGACGGCGAAACGCTGAAAGCGCTGAACGGCAAGGAATATGCGCTCTCTGAAGGCATGACGGTAATTGCCGACGACAGCGGCGTATTATCGCTGGGTGGCATTATCGGTGGCGAAGAAAGCGGTTGCACGGAAGCAACCACCGACGTGTTTCTCGAAGTTGCCCTGTTCGACCCGGCGCATATCGCGCAGACGGGCCGCAAGTTGGGGATCGAGTCCGATGCACGTTACCGCTTCGAACGCGGCGTCGACCCGGCGTTTGTCGAGACCGGCGCGAAGATCGCCATCCACATGATTCAGGAGCTTTGCGGCGGTGAGACCAGCCAGCTCGTATGTGCTGGAAAAACGCCGGAGTGGAAGCGCAGCATTACTTTCAATCCAGAGCGCGTGAAGACGCTGGGCGGCGTTGCCGTTGCGGCCGATGAATCCAAACGCATTCTCACTTCGCTCGGGTTTACCGTCGACCATACCGTTACGCCACCTTCCTGGCGCAGCGATATCGAAGGCGAGGCCGATCTGGTTGAGGAGATACTGCGTATCCATGGCTACGACCATATTCCCGCCACGCCCCTGCCGATGGCCACAATTGGCAAGCCTTCGCTACCGCTCTCCCAGAAGCGCGCCCAGACGTCACGGCGTATCCTGGCCTCGCGGGGGATGCTCGAAGCCTGCACCTGGTCGTTCCTGCCGGAGGCACAGGCAAAATTATTCGGTGGCGGTGATCCCAAGCTGAAGCTGATCAATCCCATCAGCGCCGATCTCGATACGATGCGCCCCAGCCTGCTGACCAACCTGCTGACGGCAGCGAAGAAGAACACGTTTCGCGGATTCAAAAACCTTGGATTGTTTGAAGTCGGCCTGCAATTCCATGACGTTACGCCCGATGATGGCCAGCGCCTTGCCGCCTCTGGCATCCGCACCGGGCATATCGCTGAGAACAGCTATAAGGACGGGCTGTTTCAGCATCACGAGCGCATGGCGGATGCCTTCGACGCCAAAGGCGATATGCTGGCGGTGCTGGAAGCGCTGGGGCTGACGAAATTTGAGATTACCGCCCATGCGCCCTCTTGGTATCACCCCGGACGCTCCGGTGCGCTGATGCTGGGCAAGACTGTTCTTGGCTATTTCGGGGAGGTTCATCCGGCGCTGCTGCCGGCATTCGACATCGAAGGCCGCGCTGTTGCTTTCGAGCTGTTCCTCGATGCACTCCCCACCCCGCGCGCCAAAGGCAAGGCCAGGCCGCCGCTGAAGCTCTCCGATTATCAGGCGGTGGAGCGCGATTTCGCCTTTATGGTCGATGAGAAAATCCCTGCTGCCGACATTATCAAAACGCTGGCGCAGGCGGATAAGCAATTGATTACCGATATCGCCATTTTCGATGTCTATGCCGGCACTGGCGTCGAAGCGGGAAAGAAATCCGTCGCCATCCGCGTCACCCTGCAGGCCATGGACCGCACTCTTTCCGAGCAGGATATCGCCGGCGTCAGCCAGGCCATCATCGCCGCGGCCGCAAAGGAGTTCGGCGGGCAATTGCGGCAATAACTACATTGCTCTTGCGGACGCCGTGGGCTGCAGATTGCGCGTGGCCGGAACCGTGGTAAGCGTGCCTTGTGAATGGTGTAGATTTGCTACATCTTCGTCGATTTCCTTGCCGGTGACATGCGGAAATTCACCCGGCATCATCATTTCCTTAATATTCTTATAAGCGGCTGGCGCATCGGGCTCAGGCATAAATCTATCTTTCATTAAGCACCGAAGATTAAACTGATAACGTAAATCTGCGTTATGTGCCGCCTGCAAGCCCAGTTTTGATAGCCTGGCAATTTCCTTCAGCGGAATAAGCTGGTCATCCTCTTTCGCCTTCTCGGCTACTTCAACGGTCCGCTTCAATAATGCCTCCGCCCAATGATCCTGTAGCTCGATGCCTAATTTTCTTGGCAAGAATGTTACATAACAGGGATCGTTGTCTTGGGATAGTTGAATCCACTGAATGTCGCTACCCTTGAAGCTGGCGGGTGGAGCATCCAATCCTGCGGCAGCCAGAAACTTCTTTCTCGCCAGCACCGCCAGTATGGATTGACCTTCCTTGATTTCAATACGCGCTTCATCCGGAATAAAAGTTACGCAACCATTTTCTTCCAATTCGGCACGACTGTATACGCAATGAGCAGCGCCAATGGGATCTCTCTCCGAATATTTCCAATAGCCATCTTGTCCCGGCAGACAAACCTCCGCCAGACAACAGGTGCAGCCTATATCCTTATTATCGGCGTTCTCATCGAATCCCGCGATGTGCAGCGTTCTTGCATTTTTCGCCATAGAATCTCCAAAACCTTTATTATATGATTAGGTGGCTTAGTGTTAGCATTTTATTAATAAACGTCAATATACTTAATGAACCTCCCCTCCTACTGGAACGAAGCCAAAGCCGTCCTCCGTAAGCGCGATAAAACCCTCAAGGCCATTATCGACAGCTACCACGGCGAGGCGATGCAGCTGCGCGGCGATCCGTTTTATACGCTGGCGCGCTCCATCACCGGCCAGCAGATTTCGGTCAAGGCGGCCGACAGCGTGTGGAAAAAACTGTCCCTGGCGGTAAAAATCAAGCCGGAGGCCATCGCCAATGCCGATAGCGGTATATTGCGCGGCTGCGGGCTTTCGGAGCGCAAGGTGATTTACCTGCATGCGCTGGCCAATCATTTCCTCGACAATAAAGACCGCATCGCCCACTGGCCCGGTATGTCCGATGAGGACATCATCGCAGAACTGGTTACCATCAAGGGCATCGGCCGCTGGACGGCAGAGATGTTCTTGATCTTCGGCCTCGGTCGCCCGGATGTCTTTCCGCTCGACGATCTCGGCCTGCTCAAGGGGATTTACCGGCATTACAATAAGGGCAAGGAAATGCCTAAGAAAAAGTTGCTCGCGGTAGGAGAAAATTGGCGGCCCTATCGCAGCCTCGGCACCTGGTATATGTGGCGGGTGCTTGACCCGTTGCCGGTTGCCTATTAGGTTGCCGATATGATACCGAGATACTCCCGCCCCGACATGGCCGCCATCTGGTCCGACGAGACCAGATTCCAGATCTGGTTCGAGATCGAGGCGCATGCCTGCGACGCGCTGGCAAAACTTAAGGTAATTCCTGAGAAAGCCGCCAAAACCATCTGGAAAAAAGGCAAGTTCGATGCCGAGCGCATCCATGAAATCGAGCGCACGACCAAGCATGATGTCATCGCCTTTCTAACCAATCTCGCCGAGCATATCGGGCCGGAGGCGCGGTTTCTGCATCAGGGGATGACCAGCTCGGATGTGCTCGACACCTGCCTGGCCGTGCAGCTGGCGCGTGCCAGCGATATTCTGCTTAAGGATATCGATGCGCTGCTGGCGGCGCTGAAGCGGCGGGCGCTGGAGCATAAACAGACCGTCTGCGTCGGCCGCAGCCATGGCATTCACGCCGAGCCGGTGACATTCGGGCTGAAGCTGGCCGGGTATTATGCCGAATTTTCGCGCTGCCGTGAGCGGCTGGTGGCGGCGCGGGCGGAGATTGCCACCTGCGCTATTTCGGGAGCGGTCGGCACCTTTGCCAATATCGATCCGTTTGTTGAGGAATATGTCGCCAAAAAGATGGGGCTCACGCCCGAGCCGGTATCGACGCAAGTGATTCCGCGCGACCGGCATGCCATGTATTTTGCCACGTTGGGCGTCATTGCCAGCTCAATGGAGCGGCTGGCGACCGAGATCCGTCATCTGCAACGCACCGAGGTGCTGGAGGCCGAGGAATATTTTTCGCCCGGCCAGAAAGGCAGCTCGGCCATGCCGCATAAGCGCAATCCGGTATTGTCGGAGAATGTGACGGGGCTGGCGCGGCTGGTGCGCGGCTATGCCATGCCGGCGCTGGAGAACGTGGCGCTGTGGCACGAGCGGGATATCTCGCACTCATCGGTGGAGCGCGTCATTGCGCCGGACGCCACGGTGATGCTCGATTTCGGCTTGCATCGCCTGACCGGTATTATCGACAAGCTGGTCGTTTATCCCGACCGCATGAAGCACAACCTTGAACGGCTGGGCGGGCTGGTGTTTTCGCAGCGCGTATTGCTGGAGCTGACGCAGGCCGGCGTCAGCCGCGAGGACGCTTACCGCCTCGTGCAAAAACACGCCATGAAAGTCTGGGAGCAGCATAAGGATTTCCTGATGGAACTGCTGGCCGATAAGGATATCACCGCACGTATTAAGCCAGCAGCGCTCAAGGCGCTATTCGATCTTGGACATCATACCAAGCATGTGAATACCGTGTTCAAGCGGGTGTTTGGCTAAACAATTTTTTGACAGCGAGAACACTCATGAAGAAAAAATCTGATGAAGGGCTTAAAGCAGCAAAAGAAACACTTCGAAAAGCGCTAGAAGCAGTAAAAAATGGCGAACTGCCTCCTGCTATTAAAAAGCTCATGGATGATAAGAAATTATCCAAGGAGCAGCGAAATCTCATTCAAAAATGGCAAGAGCAAATAGACCAGGAACGAAACCAGACTAATCAACATCCAAGCAGGGGATAGAATATTTTTACCCTGCATCCCAAGCTGGCGCAGGACACCGTTTCGGTGGGCGATCTGCCGGTATGCCGTGCGCTTCTGATGAATGACAGCCGCTTTCCCTGGCTGATACTCGTACCAAAACGCGACGGTCTGCGGGAATTGTTCGATCTGGAGATTGCCGATTATCCGGCCATCATGGAAGAAGTGCGATATACGGCCGAGCGCTTTGCCGCGTTGACCGGGGCGTATAAGATGAATGTCGCAACGCTGGGCAATATGGTGCCGCAACTGCACATTCACATTATCGCACGCCAGACTTCCGACGCCGCCTGGCCGCAACCGGTGTG
>JAGWLJ010000088.1 GCA_028873275.1 Pseudomonadota bacterium | reverse complement strand
CTTCATAAACCAGCAGCGTTTCGCCCGGCTCCGCCCCTGGCTTTCGCCGCGGCTCGGGGTAAAGGATATCGACGATTTCAACGCCCTTGCCCTGCACGTCGAACTGTGTGGGAATGAGAAAGGGATGATTCACCCGGCTGGCATTGACATGCCAGCCGTCCCTAAGGTCGAGCGTGACGATGATTTCGCAGTTCTCGCCCGGCTTGGCGTCGGCGGGGAAAATGGCGGCGCTGACGGCAGCGACATTGTCCGGCGAGGCTTTATCCTTGATAAGATACGTCCCGGCATCGAAAGTGGCGTCCTTGTGAACCGCTTTGCCTTCCAGCCTGAGCAGCGCGTGCGCCAGCGTGGCGCGATGGATCGGGATAGGAGCGTTGCCGGAAAAATACTCCGCCAGTGCTTTCGCCTGTTCGCGGTAATGCGACTGTCCGGCCAGCTCAGCCAGGTCGATCAGGTTGTGCGCCATGACGGCGTTGGCGTTGGGAAGTGCCGAATCCTCAATGCTTTTGGCGCGTAGCGGCACTTCGTCGGAAGGCCGCGCGTAAAAATATCCGCCGTTTTCCGTATCCCGGAATAACTCATCGGCGCGGCTCAGGAGCGAAGTGGCGGCGTCGAGCAGGTTGTCGTCGGGCTGGGCACGGAAGAGCCCCAGCAGGCCTTTGATGAGGTAGGCATAATCTTCAAGCGTAGCGTCGATCTGCGCGCGCTTGCCGGCATAGATGCGCTTGAGGCTTCCTTCGTTATCGATGCACCGCTCGAGCAGGAAATCGGCGGCTTTCTTCGCCCGCTCGATATAAGGCGGATGATTGAAGGTTTTTCCGGCATGGGCCAGCGCGTCGATCATCAGCCCGTTCCAGCCGACGATGATCTTATCGTCGAGATGCGGCGCCTTGCGCTGGTTTCGTACCGCCAGCAGCTTGTTCATGAGCTGGCCGGCCGCGGCCGCCAGCTGCACATACGGCACGCCCTGCTCGCGGGCGGCCTGGTCGAATGGCTTGCGGGCAAGGATGATTTGGCCCTCGGCATGCTTATGTCCCGGAAACTGTGGAATGTCCGCCATGACGTAAAACGCGGTGAAGAACTGCGTTTCCTCCCGTGTCAGCAGTTGTTGCAGCTCGTCGGCCGTCCAGGCGTAATAGGCGCCTTCGGCTCCGTCGGTTTCGGCGTCGATGGCGGCGTAAAACGCGCCGCTGCCGTCGGTGAAGGGACCTGCCACGAAATCGATAACGCTTTTGGCGATGTCGGCGAACCACGGGTTATTCGCCAGCCGCGCCGCATCGGTATAGGTGCGGGCCAGCAGCGCCTGAGTGTAGAGCATTTTCTCGAAATGTGGAATGAACCAGTCCTTGTCGACGGCGTAACGATGGAAGCCGCAGCCGACATGGTCGTAAATGCCGCCTGCCGCCATCTTGCTCAGCGACCGCGTAACGATCTCCAGCGCCTCGGCATGACCGGTATGCTCGTAATAGCCGAGTAGGAACTGCAGCCAGGATTCATGCGGAAATTTGGGCGCTTGGAAAAAGCCGCCACCGCGCGCATCGTGATGGTTTTTGAGTTCCGCGAACAGTTGCGCCGCCTGTGCGCTCACATCGATTCTTTCCGAAAACTGCGGTGGCGAGAGCGTCATCACCTGCTGCATGTTGCTCATGATGGTATCCGCCACCTTGGTGACTTCTCCACGCTGCGTCGTCCATGCGTGATTGAGCCATTCGAGCAGGCGGGGGAATGCGGGCTTGCCGTAATCGTCCGTCGCCCCATAAGTGCCGCCGGCATAGAAGGGCTTGAGATCGGGCGTAAGAAAAACATTGTTGGGCCAGCCGCCTTCCTCGGTCATCAGCTGGCGCGCCGTCATGTAAATATCGTCGATTTCAGGATGTTCCTCGCGGTCGACCTTGACGTTGATAAAGCAGCGGTTCATCAGCGAGGCGATGGAGAGATTCTCAAACACCTCGCGCTCCATGACATGGCACCAGTAGCAGGTCGAATAGCCGATGGAGAGCAGGATCGGCTTGTTTTCGGCACGCGCGCGCTCCAGCGCCTCCTTGCCCCACGGGTACCAGAAGACGGGATTATGCGCATGTTGCCGCAGATAAGGACTCGCCGAGCCGATCAGCGGGTTGGAAAAGCGGGGATTTTTTTCGAGCGGGCGGATGGAGAATACCCCTAAATGAATTGACGAATTATTAATTATCAGTTAAGCAAACTTCTTCTTTATACAGCGGAGTAAAAGAAATGGCAAAAATTTTACTGGTAGGAGACGTGGGCAGAAAATTTTACCGTATCCCTACTATAGAGTGTTTACAGACAGCTGGCTATCAAGTGGAATATGCTGAAGTTGCTACTGCAGCGCAAGCAAATGAGGTCAATAGAATGCTTACTGATCCTAAGCAGGATATTGCCGCTGTAGTATTAACCAATTTATCTACATTAGACGTACATCGACCAGGCCAAGAAAGTTTTCTAGTCGATCCTTTGGAATTTGCCGCGCAAGTAAAAGCTGCTGGTAAGCCTGCCATAGTATATGATATTCCTTCTCCTTCGATGCAGCTAACGCTCCGCGATCAAGGCTTCAGAGTACTTGATAGCGTTAGTGCGCGTCCAGGAGCTTTGACAAAGGCGGTAAAGGATATATTAGCCCCTAAAATGCCAGGATATTCCAGATCAAAAGATTCTAAAGAATAATTCTCTAAGCCTTTTCGAGCTTATCCTGAATATCCCTCAAGATATAATGATGATCCGGCCGCCCGGCAACGCTGAATTCGCTTAAACTGAGCCATTCCCGCCCGGCGGTGGTGAAGGCCACCTCGATGGAGGGCAGGAAATCCTCCGCCGCGATCACCTCGGCTGCGAACATCCACATGCGCTTGGGCTTGCCGCTGCTGGCCGAGGAGAAATCATAAGGGCCGACATCGAACAGCCGGCCGATATTGGCTAGTTTCAGCCCCAGCTCCTCGATACCTTCGCGTAGCGCCGTGGCGGCCAGGGTTTCCTTGATTTCAGCGCTCTCGCCGCCGCGCATGTCCTGCCAGTTTCCGGCCGAGTCGAGATACATGCGCGTGCCCTTGCATAGTTGGAATTCCGCCGCGGAGAGGGAGGCATGGCGCGACACCGGCTTCATGACGTAAAAGCGGTATTTCTCGCCGCGCAGGAATGGCACCAGCCCGGCTTTGGTAAAATCATCCCCCTTCCTTGCGGCGTTCTGCAAAGGAGCAATCGCCTGCCCCTCCAGAAACGCCTGAATCGATTCACGCTCGTTCATCTACCTTCCTATCAATAATTTTATGGCCAGCCAGCCATTCCACCCTTTGCCGTAGCGTTGCCGGTGGCAGACGATTTTGCCCCGCGCCCTGCGCCAGTTAGCCGCCGCTTTCGGCATCAGCAACGCCGCCAGCAATTCCTCCATCACCGTATCTACACCCTGCGGCGCGTCAGGAAAAGCGTCCCGATATCGTGTCACCAGTGCCATCAGCGCATCCTGCGGCAATTGGCCGGAGGTGACCAGCGGCATCAGCGCTTCCAGCACCGGCTGTCCCTGGCGCGGCTGGCCGCGGTACATGGCTTCGATAGTCTCCTGCCACCATGCGTAACGAATATGCCCGATCATTTCTTCATGCACGGCCTCGCGTACATGCGCCAGCTCAACGTTGAGGGCTGCGAGCGCCAGCAGCGCTTCGCGCTCCGGCGCGGGGACGAACAGGGCGGCAAGGAAACCGTCATGGTCTTCCTTAAGAACCAGCTCAGCGCAATAGGAAAGGTTTTTCACGTGCGTCTTGCATCTCGCGTGGAAATTTTATAGTAAGAATTATATAAGTCCCCGCAATTATTTAACCAGGGTTTTATCGACCCGCTTCACCAGAGAGGACGCCATGACCATCACCTTGCCCGATCTTCCCTATCCGCAGGAAGCGTTGGAGCCTCACATCTCGGCCAAAACCCTGTCCTTCCACCACGGCAAGCATCATAAGGCCTATGTGGACAAGACCAATGAGCTGGTCAAAGGCACGCCGCTGGAAAAAGCGTCGCTGGAAGAGATTATCAGGGAAGCATCGAAAGATTCCGGCAAGGCCGTGCTGTTCAACAATGCCGCGCAGGTATGGAATCACACGTTTTACTGGAACTGCATGAAGCCCGCTGGCGGCGGTATGCCCAGAGGCGAGATAGCCAAGCGCATCGATGCCGATTTCGGCGGCTACGATAAATTCGTCGAGCAGTTCAAGCAGGCTGGGGCCACGCAGTTCGGCAGCGGCTGGGCGTGGCTGGTGCTCGATGGCGGCAAGCTCAAGGTGACCAAAACTCCCAACGCCGACCTGCCGATGGCGCATGGCCAGAAGGCCCTGCTCACCATGGATGTCTGGGAGCACGCCTATTACCTCGATTACCAGAACCGCCGGCCTGATTATATCTCGACTTTCCTGGACAAGCTGGTGAACTGGGAATTCGTGGAGCGCAATCTTTAATTCCCGCATAAGCCGCGAAACGGCGATTGCGGGTCTGGTGCTAATGGAACCGGACCCTGCAATAAGTGCAGGACTTTACGCCGCCTTTTCGTCCTCGATATTGAGATCGGGTATCCATGGCTGGCCGGGGACGACGTCCTGCCGCCCCACCGACACATAATGGAAACCGTGTTGCTGCATATCCTGGCGCTTGTAAACGTTGCGCAGGTCGACGACCAGCGGCGCCTTAAGCAGCGATTTTACCTTTTTCAGCTCCAGGCTGCGGAACTCGTTCCATTCGGTGAGGATCACCAGCGCATCGGCCTTCTCCATGGCTTCGTAGGCGTCCTTGCACCAGGCGATATCGCCTTTAAGCATTTTTGCCGCTTCCTTCATACCCTGCGGGTCGTAGGCGCGGATGGAAGCGCCCGCCTCGATCAGGGCGGGGATGATGACCAGGCTGGCCGAGTCGCGCATGTCGTCGGTGGCGGGCTTGAAGGTGAGCCCGAGCATGGCCAGCGTCTTGCCTTTCACGCTGCCTCCGGCAGCGGCGACGATCTTGTCGACCATGCGCTGCTTGCGGCGCTCGTTGCTGGCGATAGCGGCTTCGATGACGGTGATGGGCGCGCCGGCCTGCCGCGCCATCTCCTGCAGCGCCATGGTGTCCTTGGGGAAGCAGGAGCCGCCGTAACCTGGGCCGGGATTGAGGAATTTGTTGCCGATGCGGTGGTCCATGCCGACGCCTTTGGCGACGTCACGCACGTTGGCGCCGGTTTTTTCGCAGAAATCGGCGATCTCGTTGATATAGGCGATGCGGGCGGCCAGCAGCGAATTGGCGGTGTATTTGATGACCTCGGCGCTCTCGAAGGTGGTAAAAAACATCTGCGCGCCATTCAGGCATACCGGCTCATAGAGCCGCGTCATGCCTTCGCGCGCGCGGCGGGAATCGACGCCGGCGACGATGCGGTCGGGCGACATGAAATCCTCCACTGCCATGCCCTCGCGCAGGAATTCAGGGTTGGAGGCGACGTCGAAATCGGCGCTTGGATTGATCTCCGAAATGAGTTTGGCGACGTGGCGGTTGGTACCTACTGGCACGGTTGATTTGACGATCACCAGCGTATAATGGCTGATGGCCTTGGCGATTTCCTTAGTGGCGGCGTTGAGATAGGTCAGGTCGGGCAGGCCGTCCGCGCCCTCAGGCGTGCCGACGGCGATCAGCACCGCGTCGGCATCGCGCACCGCCTGCGGCAGATCGGTGGAGAAAGAGAGGCGGCCGGCCTTGCGGTTATTCTCGACGAGCTTTTCCAATCCCGGTTCGAAGATGGGGAGGATGCCCTGCTGTAGCCGGGCGATCTTCTCGCCGTCCTTGTCGACGCAGGTGACCCGGAATCCGTATTCCGAGAAACACACGCCCGATACCAATCCTACATATCCGGTTCCGATGACAGCTATTTGCATAATGCCTCTACTCTTTGCAATTCTTCTTTCATGCGATCCTGTATATCCTCTCGCGCCAGCGCGAAAGCGACATTGGCGGCCACAAAGCCGACCAGGCCGCCGCAGTCATAGCGCGTACCTTCGAAACGATAGCCGAACACGGGCTTCTTGCCAATCATGCGGTTGACGGCATCAGTCAGTTGAATTTCGCCGCCTGCGCCGGGTTTCTGCTTATCCAGCATGTCGAACACTTCTGGCTGCAGGATATAGCGGCCGATAATGGACAGTGTGGAAGGCGCTTCCGCCGGTGCAGGCTTTTCCACCAGCCCCTTCGCCCTGACCAATCGCTTGTCGCGTGTTCTGGCGGTTCGGTCTATATCGACAATGCCATAGCTTTTGGTTTGCTCGCGGGGAATGTCCATCACGCCGAGCACATTGCCGCCCGCCTCATCATAGGCCTTCACCATCTGCCTGAGGCAGGACGTTTTCGCCTGTACCAGATCGTCGGCGAGGATAACGGCGAACGGCTCGTCGCCCACCAGGTGGCGGGCGCACCACACGGCATGGCCGAGGCCGCGGGGCTCCTGCTGGCGGAT
>JAGWLJ010000350.1 GCA_028873275.1 Pseudomonadota bacterium | reverse complement strand
CATCTGTCCCCACAGGCGGCTCACCTTATCGATAACTTCCTGTTTCATAAAAATTTTCTTTCCCCACTCGCGGCCAGTTTCGCCGGACCATTTATTGGTGGCGTCGAGGCCCACTTTGCCGCCCAACCCGGAGACGGGGGAAGCGAAATCGAGATAATCGATGGGCGTATGGTCGATCAGCGTGATATCGCGCACCGGGTCCATACGCGTCGAGAGGGCCCAGATAACGTCCTTCCAGTCGCGGCAGTTGATATCGTTATCCACCACGATCACCCATTTGGTATACATGAACTGCCGCAGATACGACCACACCCCCATCATGATGCGCTTGGCATGGCCGGCATAGGCTTTCCTGATCGACACCACCGCCACGCGGTAGGAACATCCCTCCGGCGGCAGCCAGAAATCGACCACTTCGGGAAACTGCTGCTGCAATAGCGGAATAAACACTTCATTGAGCGCCTCGCCCAGCACCGACGGCTCATCGGGCGGGCGGCCGGTATAAGTGGTCAGGTAGATGGGATTCTGGCGCATGGTGATGGCGCTCAAGGTAAAAACCGGGAATTTCTCCACCGAATTGTAATAGCCGGTATGATCGCCATACGGCCCCTCGTCGCGGTAATCCTCCAGGCTGACATGGCCCTCGAGCACGATCTCCGCCTGCGCCGGCACCCGCAACGGAATAGTTTTACAATCGACCAGCTCCACCTTGGCCCCGCGCAGTAGCCCGGCAAACTGGTATTCCGACAGTGTATCAGGCACCGGCGTCACCGCCGCCAGGATGGTCGCCGGATCGGCCCCGATCACCGCCGCCACCGGCAGCGGCTCCCGCTTCTCCTTCGCCCAGCGCGCATGATGCTGTGCCCCGCCGCGGTGATGCAGCCAGCGCATCAGCGTCTGGTTTTTGCCGATGACCTGCATGCGGTAAATGCCGAGATTGTAATTATCTTCAGCAGTTTCTCGCGGCCCTTTCGTCACCACCAGCGGCCAGGTGATCAGCGGCGCCGGCTCTCCCGGCCAGCAGGTCTGAATGGGCAGCTGCGCCAGATCGATCTCATCGCCTTGCAGTACGATCTCCTGGCAGGGCGCACGGCTGATGGTCTTTGGTTTCATTGTCATCAGCGTTTTCACCAGCGGCAGCATCCCGAAGGCTTCCTTCCAGCCTCCCGGCGGCTCGGGCTGGCGCAGGAAAGCCAGCGTCTCGCCGATTTCGCGCAGCTGATGCGGCTGCCGCTGCATCGCCATCGCCACCCGCTCGACAGTGCCAAAGAGGTTGATAAGGACGGGCATGGAAGAACGGGCAACATTCTCAAACAGC
>JAGWLJ010000349.1 GCA_028873275.1 Pseudomonadota bacterium | reverse complement strand
AAATTATTATCCAGTCCCCAGTCGTGGAACACCGCTTCACCTTCGCTGCTCTCGGTCGTGTACCGGTATTTAAAGCGATAAGGGCAGGGGTGTGCCGATTGTCGCTCTTCCTCGGCCAGCTCCGCCTTGGTTTTCTGCTCCATGCAGAAATGCGATTCGCTGGGGTGCAATAGCGCCAGGCTTTTGCCCTGCCGCCGGGCATCTTCCAGCCGGTGCGTTTCAAGCAGCGAGAGAAGATCGTGCCGGCGGCTGGGCGGCAGCTCACCGATAATCCTGATCGAGTTCGGTTCGACATCGCAGCTCTCCGGGCGCGAATCGATGGCGCTGGCGTGCCGGCGGAATTTGATATGGGTCCAGCGGGCAAAAGCGGTAAGCGCCGGTGGTTTCTGGTAAAGACGCAGCCACTCGCCCTTGGGCGTTACGCCGACGCTGCACAACGCATCGCCTTGCCGGTCCAGCAGGGGAACGGACTTGGCCAGGATAATCGCCTCGGATTCGCGGGCGCTCATACGCTTCCAGCTTTCATCAGGCAGCCAGAAGGCTGCGGAAATACTCAATGGTCGGCTTAAGGCCTTCCTCCAGAGGAATAGTTGCCGCCCAGCCTAGTTTAGCCTGGGCCAGGCTGGTATCCGGCCGGCGCTGGCGCGGGTCGTCCGCCGGCTTGGGATGATACGTGATCTGCGAGGATGAGCCGGTCAGCGCGATGACTTTCTCCGCCAGTTCCCTGATGGAGAATTCGCCGGGATTTCCGAGATTGACCGGGCCGATGAAATCATCCTCGGTGTCCATGAGGCGGCGGAGCCCTTCGATCATGTCGTCGATATAGCAGAAGGAGCGCGTCTGCTCGCCGCTGCCGAAAATGGTGATCGGCTTGTTCTGCAGCGCCTGCATGATAAAACTGGAGACGACGCGCCCGTCATTGGGATGCGTGCGCGGGCCGTAAGTATTGAACAGGCGCGCCACCTTGATATTGAGCCGGTGCTGGCGGCGGTAATCGAAAAACAGCGTTTCGGCGCAGCGCTTGCCTTCGTCGTAGCAGGCGCGCGTGCCAATCGGATTGACGTTGCCCCAGTAGCTTTCCGGCTGCGGATGCACGTCGGGGTCGCCATACACCTCGCTGGTGGAAGTAAGCAGGATCTTTGCCTTGCAGCGCTTGGCCAGGCCCAGCATGTTGATCGAGCCGACGACGCTGGTCTTGGTCGTCTGCACGGGGTCGAACTGGTAATGCACCGGCGAGGCGGGGCAGGCCAGATGATAGATCTCATCGACCTCGACATAGAGCGGGAAGCAGATGTCGTGGCGGATTACCTCGAACTGCGGGTCG
>JAGWLJ010000348.1 GCA_028873275.1 Pseudomonadota bacterium | reverse complement strand
GCCCTTGGTGGCGATGAGCAATCCCTTGTAAGGATGCAGCGCCTCGCACAGCAGATTCTCGCTGGTTTCGGGGCCGTAGCTGTCGGCGGTGTCGATGAAATTGACGCCAAGCTCCGGCAGGCGTTTCAGCGTACGAAGCGCTTCGGCGCGGTCTTTCGGCTCGTCCCACACGCCCTGTCCGGTGACGCGCATCGCGCCGAACCCCAGCCGGTTGACCGCAATGTCTCCGCCTACCCTGAACGTGCCTGACGGTGCTGCATTTATGCTCATGATTGCCTCCTGATATAAAACCGCATACTCTTTTCACTCACATCGTGATAAAGGAACAATAATGACTTCGCCCGAACTCACCAACCTCTTTTTCACCCGCACCGGCATGGACGAGGCGCGCGTCGGCCGCATCGTTTCCGAATCGCTCAGCGGCATGGACGACGGCGAGCTTTTTCTTGAGTATGAGCAAAGCGAGAACCTTTCCTTCGATGATGGACGTTTAAGGAACGCCTCGTTCAATACCTCTCAAGGATTCGGGCTGCGCTCGGTGCTGGGCGAAGCAAGCGCCTATGCCCATGCCTCCGATTTGAGCGAAGCGGCGATCAGGCGCGCCCCGGAAACCGTCCGCGCCGTGCAATATGGGCAGGCGCCGGTTAGGCCTGAGCATATCCCGCCCTTCGGCACCAATGCGCACCTCTATGGCGATATCAACCCGCTGAAGGAAGTCGCCTTCGAGCGCAAGGTAGAATTGCTGCAGAAAATCGATGCTTACGCCCGCGCTAAAGACCCGCGCGTGAAACAGGTGTCGGCGTCGCTTAGCGGCCAGTGGCAGGCGGTGAGCATCATCAAGCCGGACGGAAGCATGGCGGGCGACATCCGGCCGCTGGTGCGGCTCAATGTCAATGTGATTGCAGAACAAGATGGCCGCCGCGAGACCGGCTCGGCCGGCGCCGGCAGGCGCGTGGGGTACGCCGAGTACATCAGCGAGGGAAGCTGGAAGAAACTGGCCGATGAGGCGCTGCGTCAGGCGCTGGTAAATCTGGAATCCGTGCCGGCGCCGGCCGGCGAAATGCAGGTGGTGCTCGGCCCCGGCTGGTGCGGCGTGCTGCTGCATGAGGCGATCGGCCACGGGCTCGAGGGCGATTTCAACCGCAAGAAGACCTCGGCCTTTTCCGGCCTCATGGGAAAACAGGTGGCGGCGGGAGGCGTCACCGTGGTCGATGACGGCACGCTCCCCAACCGCCGCGGTTCGCTTTCGATTGACGATGAGGGCACGCCGCCCAGCCGAAATGTGCTGATCGAGGATGGCGTCCTTACCGGCTATATTCAGGACAGAT
>JAGWLJ010000347.1 GCA_028873275.1 Pseudomonadota bacterium | reverse complement strand
CTCCGACGACATCGCCTTTATCTTCATGCGCATCATGAACCGGCTGCGCAGCACTTCCGAGAGGTTGTTCAGGATCTCCGCCAGGTTGCCGCCGGTCTCGCGCTGCAGGACGATACTGGTGGTGAAGAAGTTGAATTCGGTGAGGTCGAGCTTGTGCGCCGTTTCCTGCAGCGCCTTTTCCATCGGCACACCGAGCTTCATGGTGTTGGCGATGTTGCCGAACACGCTGCCCACCGGCTCGGGGATTTCCTGCGACACCAGCACCAGCGATTCCGACACCGGCAGGCCTGAGCGGAGTCCCCGCACGATGAGGTCAATGGCGTTGGGGAAACGTTGAAGGAACGCCCGCGACCGCTTGTTGATGGCGAATTTCAGGAACTGCAGCGGCAGCCAGACGCCGAGGATGATGCCGACGAAAAACCCGAGCAGCAGCGATTTCTTGAAAACGAAGCTGACGACGAACATTATGGCAAGGAGGCTTAAGAGCCTTCTCAGCGCATATTGCCTGGCGCTGATGGTCTTGCCGGCGCGCTCCAGCCGTTCACCAAGCTTGCGGATGTTGGGCAAAGGCTTGGCCAGCCAGTAGGAAAGCCCCTTGGTCTCGACCACTTTGCGGCGCAGGCTCATCTCCTGCGGCGTTTTCGGCATGTTGGCGCTTTTGCGGGTTTTCAGGCGCTCGACCTGCTTCTGCATTTTCCGGCGCTCGCCGCCCAAGAGCTCCGCGCCCAAAAAGAAAAAAGCGATTACGCCAGCAAAGATGAGAATGTTGGTCAGCATATCACTGCCCCGCCATCATCGCCTCGATCAAGGCCTTATCCAAACCATAGTATGCCGCCTGGTGCGCGAAATGCGGGCGGATGCCGGTGGACTTGAATTCGCCGGTGAGCTTGCCGCTGGCGTCCTCGCCCTTGAATTCGAAGGTAAATAAATCCTGCGTGATGACGACGTCGCCTTCCATGCCCACCACTTCGGTGAGATGCGTGATGCGGCGGACGCCGTCGCGCATGCGGCTGATCTGCACGATGACGTTGACCGCCGAGGCGATCTGCGTGCGCACCGCCTTGCTCGGCAGGTTGATGCCGGCCATGCCGATCATGTTCTCCAGGCGGGTCAGCGCCTCGCGCGGGGTGTTGGCGTGGAGCGTGCCCATCGAGCCGTCGTGGCCGGTATTCATGGCCTGCAGCAGGTCGAACGCTTCGGCGCCGCGCACCTCGCCCAGGATGATTCGGTCGGGGCGCATACGCAGCGCGTTCTTGACCAGGTCGCGCATGGTGATTTCACCCTCGCCCTCGAGGTTGGCGATGCGGGTTTCCAGCGGCACGACGTGCGGCTGCTGCAATTGCAAC
>JAGWLJ010000087.1 GCA_028873275.1 Pseudomonadota bacterium | reverse complement strand
CCCGGAGATCGAGCGCAGGATGAAAGAATTCACGCGGAGGGCGGCGTAATGGCCAAGCCGATCATGACACTCAAGGGGATGGACGGGCATATCGACCTGCTGGCCGACCGCGTGGTGATTCACCGCGAAGGCCTGTGGAACGCTCTTAAATTCGGGTTCAATTCGCGCCGCGAGATTCCTATCAGCGCCATTTCGGAAGTGGTGTTCAAACCGGCCAACTTCTTCCGCTGGGGCGAGATTGAATTCGTGCGCAGCGGCCGCAGCCGCGACGATGAGAAAACCAGCAAGCGCATTAATTACAACGCCGTGCGCTTCAAGAAAGACCAGAATGAGGCTTTTGAGACTTTCAAGGAAAAGGCCTTCCAGCTTCTGAATGAGATAAATAAGCAGAGATAACTATGCTGCATACGGTCGAGCATCCTTACAGCACTACAGCTCCCGCGATCATCAGTATCGTGGTTCCTGCCGCTACTCGCGGGCGGCTGGCATCTTCTGATCTCGATCTCCGCCAGCATGTCCTCATCGTAATCGATGATAATATCCGGCTACGCGGAGAAAAAGATGATCGCCCCTTCTCGGAGATGGCGGAAGATCTGTTTCGGGAGCATGGTATTCCGGCGGTGAAAATGCCGATAAATTTTGACCGGCTGCGATTCGCTCATAAGACCGGTGATAACGGCGGTATTATAGATGCGGTTACGGATATTTTTTCAGCATTTATCGGAAATCGGCACATAGGGTTGCTGGTGCCTGTGGAAAGAGCGGAACAAGCCATTCGCCTGCTGGCTTCGCCAGAAAAGGTAAAACAGATAGAAGGCTGTACGGCATTGAGTTATCGTGGCAGCGCGCGGAGCCTTTTTCCTGGCCCGCAATGCGCCATGAGCCCGGAAAGCGTTTTCTTGCCAAAAGAGCTAGCTGATAATGTAGTACGGGATCTTGCCATGTTGCAGCAATTCCGGGATGATCATCAGCAACGCCAACAGAGAATGTAATCCCCATGCCCAAACTGACCATTGACGGACAAGAGATCGAAGTCGAGCCGGGAACGGTGATCATCCAGGCGGCGGAGAGGCTCGGCATCGAGATCCCGCGCTTCTGCTATCATGAGCGGCTGGCCATCGCCGGCAATTGCCGTATGTGCCTGGTTGAAGTGTCTCCGGGGCCGCCCAAGCCGCAGGCTTCCTGCGCGCTGCCCTGCGCCGACAACATGGTGGTGAAAACCAACTCGTCGATGGTGAAGAAGGCGCGCGAAGGCGTCATGGAATTCCTGCTGATCAACCATCCGCTCGACTGCCCGATCTGCGACCAGGGCGGCGAGTGCGATCTGCAGGACCAGGCGCTGCTCTACGGCCAGGGCAAGAGCCGCTACCGCGAGATCAAGCGCTCGGTCGAGGATAAATACATGGGGCCGGTGATCAAAACGCAGATGACACGCTGCATCCATTGCACGCGCTGCATCCGCTTTAGCGCCGACATCGCCGGCGTGCCGGAGTTGGGTGCCTTTGGCCGCGGCGAACATATGGAAGTCGGCACCTATGTCGAGCAGGCGATTACCTCCGAGCTTTCGGGCAACCTGGTCGATATCTGCCCGGTGGGGGCGCTGACCTCGCGGCCCTATGCCTTCATTGCGCGGCCGTGGGATCTCACCAAGACCGAATCCATCGACGTGCTGGACGGCGTCGGCAGCAATATCCGCGTCGACAGCCGCGGCGCTTCGGTGCTGCGCGTGCTGCCGCGCGTGCATGAGGATATCAACGAAGAATGGATTTCCGACAAGACGCGCCACGCCTGCGACGGGCTGCGCGTGCAGCGGCTCGACCGGCCTTACGTCAGAAACAGCGAAGGCAGGCTGGTGGAAGCCAGCTGGGGTGATGCGCTGGCCGTGGTGGCCGAGCGCATGAAGACGCTGGAGCCCAAAGAGATGGTAGCTCTGGCGGGGAATCTGGCCTGCGCCGAGAGCGTCATGGCGCTCAAGGACCTGACGGACCGGCTGGGCATTGCCAGCCGCGAATGCCGGCTGGAAGGAGCCAGTGTCGATGCGGCGCACCGCGCTCATTATCTCTTTAACACCACCATCGCCGGTATCGAGCAGGCTGATCTCTGCCTGCTGATCGGAGCCAATCCGCGCCGCGAGGCGGCTATGGTCAATGCGCGCATCCGCAAAACCTGGCTGAAGGGCGGGCTGGAGATTTACAGCCTCGGCGCGCCAGCCGATCTCAATTATGCGTATGACTATCTGGGTGATGACGTGCGCTTGCTGAACGATATCGTTGCCGGGGGGCATAAGCTGTCCGAGCGTTTCGCTGCTGCCAAACGGCCCATGCTCATCGTCGGCGCGCAGGCGCTGGCGCACCGCGACGGTGTGGAAATCATGGCGGCGGCGCAGGCCATCGCCGAGCGCTACGGCTTCATTAAAGAAGGCTGGAATGGCTTCAACGTGCTGCATCATGCGGCCAGCCGGGCAGGGGCGCTCGACCTCGGCTTCGTGCCGGCGGAAGGCGGCTGGAACATCCGGCAGATTCTCGACGGCTGCCGCCGCGAGCAGGTCAGGCTGCTGTACCTGCTGGGCGTGGATGAAATGGATCCGGTGCTGTGGGGCGATGCCTTTGTGGTCTATCAGGGCCATCACGGCGACCGCGGCGCGCACCGTGCCGATGTTATTCTTCCCGGTGCCGCCTATACCGAGAAAGACGCCACCTATGTCAATACCGAGGGCCGCGTGCAGCAGGCCCGACGCGCCGTTTTCCCGCCCGGCCAGGCCAAGGAAGACTGGGCGATCATACGCGCGCTTTCCGACGTGCTCGGGCAGCCGCTGCCTTATAATACGCTAGAGCAGCTGCGCAGCCGCATGACGCAGGCCGCGCCGCATTTCGCGCAGGTCGGCGACATCGTGCCAGCCGCCTGGCCCGCCGGCGCGCAGCATCCCGATACCTTCCGCCTGACCAGCGCGTCGCTGGAGGAGTTCGTCGATAATTTCTACATGACCGACCCGATCAGCCGCGCCAGCGCCACCATGGCCGCCTGCACGAAGGAAATACTGGGGCAGGATCAGAAGAGGGCGGCGTGATAGAATTCATCAATCAACTTCTCCCCTTTCTTTTCATCATCGGCAAAATCCTGGTCGTCGTGGTGCCGCTGATCGTCTGCGTCGCCATGCTCACCTATTTCGAGCGCAAGGTGATCGCCGCGATGCAGCTGCGCAAGGGGCCGAACGTCGTGGGTTTCATGGGACTGCTGCAGCCGTTTGCCGACGGGCTGAAACTGCTTCTCAAGGAAACCATCATTCCCTCGCAGGCGAATAAAATCGTTTTCCTGATCGCCCCCATGCTGACCTTTTCGCTGGCGCTGCTGGGCTGGGCAGTGATTCCGATTTCCTCGCAATTCGTCATCGCCAACATCAATGTCGGGATACTCTATCTTTTTGCCATCTCCTCGCTGGGCGTTTACGGCATCATCATGGCCGGCTGGGCCAGCAACTCGAAATACGCCTTCCTCGGCGCCATCCGTTCCAGCGCGCAGATGGTGAGCTATGAGGTGTCGATCGGCTTTGTGCTGGTGACGGTACTCCTGATGGTGGGCTCGTTGAATTTGAGCGATATCGTGCAGGCGCAGGCGGGCGGCATCGCGCACTGGCACGCCTTCGGGCTGCTCTTTCCCATGTTCGTGGTGTTTTTTATTTCGGCGCTGGCCGAGACCAACCGCCATCCCTTCGACTTGCCGGAGGCCGAGGCCGAGCTGGTGGCCGGTTACAACGTCGAGTATTCGGCCATGAGCTTCGCTCTGTTCTTCCTCGGCGAATACGCCAACATGATCCTGATGTCCGGCATGACGGCCATTCTTTTCCTCGGCGGCTGGATGCCTCCTTCCAACCTTCCCGCATTTACGGTAATTCCGTCGGTGGTGTGGTTCGTCGCCAAGGTGCTGCTATGCCTGTTCGTGTTCGTGTGGACGCGCGCCACGCTGCCGCGCTACCGCTATGACCAGTTGATGCGGCTGGGCTGGAAAGTGTTCCTGCCGCTGTCGCTGGTGTGGGTGGTGCTGGTGTCGGGATGGGTGATTTATAAATAAAAGCAAAGACATGAACTGACCACTATGCCTCTACACGAGCACGTTAGAATCTTAAAAAATTTTGTGAAGGAAAAAAGATTCGATGATGCCAATCGCGCATACGAAGAAATGCTGCGTAATTATACCAACAACCCGGAGGTTTTGGATTGGGGGTTCAGACTCGCAGTCGCGCAGGGCGATATTCGCCTTCTGGAGGACCGTTGCATAGAGGCATTAAAACGGCATCAGTCTGTAGCACTTATATCCTATATTAAAAGATATGTGCATACGGTTGTGCCGGAGGATGGATTGCGAAGAATTTTATCGGAAATTGGCCATATTGCGCAAAAAAAGCGGGGCAATTATCACTTGGCGCAGCTTTTAATATCCATTGAGCACCGATTGCAGGATTATAAAGGTGTCCTAGAGCGGTATGAAACGACTCCCAAACGTCCTACGCATAGGCCAAAACAAATCGTTATCGATGCCGCTATCGCGGAAAATCGGCCTGATATCGCATTGGGTGCAACCCATGCCCTCGTTGAAAAGGAAATATACGACTATCTCAGAGACGCTTATACATTGATCGCATTTGGGCGATTTGATGAAGCCTCCGGGCAAATTACTGAGGCCTATGCGCAGTTCAAGCGGCAAATATCGGAAAAAACCGTAAGTGAGAAAGACAGTAAAAAATTTATGCAAACTCTTCGCAATTTTGCCTCGGCGGGATTGCTTATCAGCGATTATCAAGAATGCTATCGATTGATTCAATCCTGTTTTCAGCTGGATACAAAAACGCTATATGAATTAAGTCTTGTAAGGCCTATAAAAACGCCTAAGCAATTGAAAATAGATATCGTCGCCGAAGCGAGCAGTCAGATGGTGGGTAGAGGATAATCCATGGAGACCTTTGCGTCATGGCTGGTGGATGCGGTGAGCGGCATTGGGTATCCGGGGCTGTTCATCGCCATGTTCTTCGGCAACGCCCTGGTGCCGATCCCGGTGGAGGCCATCATGATTCCCACCGGCTATCTGGTAGAGCAGGGGCAGATGAGCCTGTTCATGGCGATGGGCAGCGCTATTACCGGCGATATTGCCGGGTCGATTTTTTCCTACTGGGTGGCGTATCATCTGGGGCGGCGGTTCATCTACGCCTATGGCAAATATTTTTTCTTCAATCACCAGCGCATGGAGATGCTGGATAAATTCTTCGCCGGGCATGGCGAGATGTCGGTGCTGACCGGAAGGCTGGTGCCGGGTCTCAGGCACTTCATGGCGTTTCCCGCCGGCATGGCGCATATGAACGTCAAAAAATTCGCGCTATATACCGGCCTTGGCGGTGGACTGTGGATGGCGACCCTGCTAGGGATAGGCTATCTCATCGGCGGCAACAAGGAGATGGTGCGGCATTACCTGCCGTATGTCGAGGCAGCCGTCATCGGAGGGGTTTTGGTCATGATCGTGCTTTACGTCAGGCATCATCGCCGCAGGAAACCGGAGGCCGGCAATGGCGCGGCTTGATAAGGCGGCACGCTCGTTCCTGCTGGCGGAAATCGTTGCCGGTTTTGCACTGACGCTCAAATACATGTTCAAGCGTCCGGTTACCATCAATTACCCTTATGAAAAAGGGCCGCTCAGCCCGCGCTTCCGCGGCGAGCATGCGCTGAGACGCTACCCTAATGGCGAAGAGCGCTGCATCGCCTGCAAGCTGTGCGAGGCCATCTGCCCGGCCCAGGCCATCACCATCGAGGCTGAAGCGCGCGAGGATGGCAGCCGCCGCACGACGCGCTACGACATCGACATGGTCAAATGCATTTATTGCGGCCTGTGCCAGGAAGCCTGCCCGGTCGATGCCATCGTCGAAGGCCCGAATTTCGAGTTCGCCGTCGAGACGCGCGAGGAGCTGCTTTACAATAAGGACAAGCTGCTGGCCAATGGTGACCGCTGGGAAGCGGCGTTGGCGGCGAATTTAGAGGCGGATGCGGGGTATAGGTAACTGATATGCTATTAAATCCTTCGCAGAAACGCAAGCTGGGTGCATTTTTAGATCTCAAGCATGATTCTGCTACCGTGGAATGGTTTGAAAAAGTAGGGCCTGACGTTATGGTGCCGTCACCTCAGGCGGAAATTGCCGTGGATGGTGAGAAGCATCTGATTAATTGCTTTATATTGATGTTTAAGGATGCGGATAAGAAGCAGATCGAACAATATCGCAAGGAATTGGAGGATTTAGGGCTTCGTATCGGCAAGTATCGAAAATATACGAAGACATTGGCGGTTATTGGCCCGGCCGGTGCTATTCTGGAAGCTATTGACAAGCCCTTCGTGCGGCGGGCCATGGTCGATTTCGATGGCCTTATCCGGCGAGCAACGGAAGAGAATGTAGACAACGATCCTCCTCCGCCAAACTGGCGAGATAATATAAAAGATATTCGGTCTGTTCTTGGTGATGAGGGGCTGGGCTTGTGATGGCTGATCTTCTTCCTACCCTCATTTTCTATATTTTCGCCGCGGTAACGGTGTTTTCGGCGGTAATGGTGATTTCCGCCCGCAATCC
>JAGWLJ010000086.1 GCA_028873275.1 Pseudomonadota bacterium | reverse complement strand
GCTGCGAATGACCCCGGCCATGTCGAGCAGCATTGGTAATTTGTCCTTATCCAGCTCGGCGCTGTTGGGCTTGAAAAAGGCCTCGGAAGAAATTTCCATCTCAATGCCAGTCTCCGTTTTTTCGACGGACACGTCCTTCAGGACTTGGTGCGTTTCCACTACCGCTTGCAGCGAGCGCACAATGCCTTGGAACGGCGTGGAAAGATCGACCGTGCCGCCGAATTTCTTGGTCATGCCTTCGGTGATTTTGGTGAATTCCTCTTCCAGCGGCTTTGAAATAGCAACGAATATAATGAAAAAGCACAGCAGCAGCGTGATCATATCGGCATAGGTCATCAGCCACGAATCGACGTTTGCTTCGTTCTGCTGATGCCGGCGCGGCGGGATCATGGGTGCGGCGCCTCGCCGCTGGCGGCAGCTTCCGCCGCCGGTTTCTTGATTTGCGAGTCGATATTGAAGTGGATGCCCGGGTCTAGGAAGCTATTGAGCTTGTCCTGCATATAGCGCGGGCTTTGCTTTTCGGCCAGCAGCACCAGGCCTTCAGCCATCATATAGTTGCGGAAGCGCATGATTTCTTCCTTCTGCATCAGCTTGTCGGCGGCCGGCAGGTAGACCAGGCGGGCGGTGATGACGCCGTACAGCGTGGCAAGCAGCGCGATGGCGAGGCCGTTGCCGATCTTCGACATGTCCCCGTGGATATTCTGCAGCATGATGACCATGCCGACCAGCGTCCCCACCATGCCAAAGGCTGGTGCGGTGGAAGCCATGTTGCGCAGTACCGTCACCGGCGTGATGGCGCGCTCGAAATCGGCTTCGACGGCGGTGTTCATCATGGTGCGGATGACGCTGCCGTTATAGCCGGTGACCACCAACTCGACGCCGTAGCGCAACAGCGGCTCCTTGATGCGGGAGTCGATCTCGCCCTCGAGCCCGGCCAGCCCCTTGGAATGCACGATATACGCCCATTTGATCAGCCGAAGGATTTCGGCGTTCAACCCCTCGCGTGTCGCCCTGGGCTTGTGCACCATGTGCCAGATGGCGGCGAAGGCCAGCATCACATAATTGGCCTGGTAGCTCATGAAGGCATTGGCAATAGTGCCGCCGATGACGATCAGGAAGCCCTCGATGCTGACGAAGGACAGGAAATCGTCGGTGCCGTGGGCGATGGCGCCGATGATGAGGAGAAAGCCGAAGATAGTGCCGGCGACGGTCGCCAGCGACATGGAGTGAACGACGCGCTGCATAGCATTCCTGCTGTATTTTCTCTATGAAAGCATGTATGAGTTAATAAATCGCAAAAAATGAGGAAAAACTATGGCTTCCCCCTTAATCGGCATTACCCTGGATTATGAGGAAAGCGGGGGGTATTCCAAGATGCCGTGGTATGCCCTGCGGGAGAATTATTGCAGCGCGGTCAGCCGCTTCGGGGCGATTCCGCTGCCCCTGCCGCATGAGGTGGAACGGGTAGAGGAATATCTGGAACTGCTGGACGGGCTGGTCATTACCGGCGGGGCTTTTGACGTTTCTCCAGAGCTTTACGGCGAATCCGGGAGGCACGAGACGGTCAAAACCAAGGATCGGCGCACGCAGTTCGAATTTGCCATGACCAAAGGAGCTATCGAGCGGAAAATCCCCGTACTCGGCATCTGCGGCGGCCAGCAATTGCTCAATGTGGTGCTGGGTGGCACGCTGATTCAGCATATCCCCGACAGCGTCGAAAACGCGCTGGAGCACGAGCAGAAGAATTCGCGTACCGAACCGGGGCATTACGTGGCGGTCAAACCGGGCACGCTGCTGCATGCTATTCTCGGCATGGACAGCATCGCCGTCAATTCCGCCCATCACCAGGCGGTGGCTAAAGTCGCTCCGGGCGCGATTGTTGATGCGATGGCGCCGGATGGCGTCATCGAAGGCATTGAACTACCGGCTCATCCTTTCTGCCTTGGGGTGCAGTGGCACCCGGAATATTTTGTGACGCCGGCGGATGAGAAGATTATGGCAGCGTTCGTAAAGGCGGCGCGCCATGCCTGAAGGGGAACGCCTTGCCAAGCGCCTCGCCGGCGCCGGATTGTGCTCGCGTCGCGAGGCAGAGGAATGGATTAAGGCCGGGCGCGTGCAGGTCGGCGGCAGGAAAATTACCACGCCTGCCTTCAACGTCAGCGAAAGCGACGCCGTCAAAGTCGATGGAAAATTATTGCAGCGGCGCAAGGAAACGCGGTTGTGGCTGTACCACAAGCCGGTCGGACTGATGACGACACATAAGGATCCGCAGGGCAGGCCCACGGTGTTCGACGCGCTGCCCAGAGAGTTGGGCCGAGTGATTTCCGTTGGCCGGCTGGACCTGAATTCGGAAGGCCTGCTGCTGCTGACCAATGATGGCGCGCTGGCGCGCAAGCTCGAACTGCCTTCCACCGGCTGGATTCGGCGCTACCGCGTGCGCGTCTTCGGCAACATCACGCCTGCCATGCTGGCCGAGATGAAAAAAGGCGTCGTTGTGGACGGCGTGCATTACGGCAGCGTCGAAGCGGCGCTCGACAGCCAGAAAGGCGACAACAGTTGGCTGACCGTCGCCCTGAAAGAAGGCAAGAACCGCGAGATCCGCAAGATTTTCGAGCATTTCAGCTGCAAGGTGAGCCGTCTGCTGCGCCTGTCTTACGGGCCGTTCCAGCTGGGCGGCCTGCCCAAGGGCGAGGTGAAAGAGGTGAGCGGAAAGGTGCTGAAGTCGTTTGTTGGTGATTGGTAATTGGAACTTCGGTAATTAGAATATAGAATGTTTCCAATGACCAATGACCGAAATTCCCATTACCGTTCATGAGAATTATCGCCGGAAAGCATAAGGGCCGCCGCATCGAGCTGGGCAAGGACACTGGCGATATTCGCCCGACCTCCGATTTCGCCCGCGAGGCCATTTTCAATATTCTGGCACATGGCAAGCATGGGCTGAACGGTCATTCATTCGAGGGGCAGCGCGTGCTTGATCTGTTCTGCGGCACCGGCGCTTTCGGGCTGGAGGCGCTGTCGCGCGGGGCGGATTATGCCATGTTTGTCGATCAGTCGCGTGAGGCGATTGCTATCGCGCGCCAGAATGCCGAGCGGTTGCATGAGGAGCAGTCGGCCGATTTTCTGCTGGCCGATGCCACGAAGTTGCCGCAGGCCCGCAAGCCATTTTCATTGATTTTTCTTGATCCGCCTTATTTCAAGGGGCTGATTGAGCCGACGCTGAAAAGCCTGCATGCCGGCGGTTGGATCGCTAAAGACGCGCTGATCATTGCCGAGCATGACGCGAAGGAAAAGGTGGAAATCCCTACCTCCTTCAGCGTTATTGATGAGCGCAAATATGGCAGAGCAGTTGTGAAGTTGATCGTCATCCCGGCGTAAGCCGGGATCCACTTCTTTCTTGCAGGAGAAATAATCTGGATTCCGGCTTACGCCAGGATGATGGCGACTACGCCCCCGCCGCTGCTGCCACTTCGGCCGCAAAATCGTTCTGCTGCTTCTCGATGCCTTCGCCAAGCTGGAAGCGGACGAAGCCAGTGATTTTCACCGGCGCGCCGATATCCTTGGCGGCATTGGCGACGACCTGCGAGATCTTCGTCTTGTTGTCGATGACGTAGAGCTGCTCGAGCAGCACCACTTCCTCGTAATATTTACGAATGCGGCCCTCGACCATCTTTTCAACTACTTCCGGCGGCTTGCCGGAGGCTTTGGCCTGCTCGCGGTACACTTCGCGCTCGCGATCGAGCTTGCTGGCGTCGACATCGGCGGTGGTGAGCGCCTCCGGGCGGGCAGCGGCGATGTGCATGGCGATCTGCCTGCCGAAGGCTTCGAGCCTGGCCGGGTCGGCGCCCTGCGATTCCACGGCGACCAGGATGCCGATTTTGCCCATGCCGGGGGCGACGGCGTTGTGGATGTAGCTGGCGACGACGCCCTGGGTGACGCCGAGGATGGCGCTGCGGCGCAGGTTGATGTTCTCACCGATGCTGGAGATCGCCCAGGTGATGCCCTCGGCGACGGTTTTGCCGAAGCTGGTGGCGGTGTTTTTCAACTCTTCGACATCCTCGATGCTGTGGCGCAGCGCGGTTTCCGCGGTGACGCCGGCCAGCTGCTGGAACTGCTCGGTGCGGGCGACGAAATCGGTCTCGGAGTTAAGTTCGATAATGGCGCCGTTGGTTCCCTCGACGGCAATGGCGACTACGCCCTCAGCGGCGACGCGGCCGGATTTCTTGGCGGCGGCAGACAGGCCCTTCTTGCGCAGCCAGTCGATAGCGGCTTCCATGTCGCCGTTGTTCTCGG
Source organism: Pseudomonadota bacterium (assembly GCA_028873275.1). Taxonomy (GTDB): domain Bacteria; phylum Pseudomonadota; class Alphaproteobacteria; order Rickettsiales; family SXRF01; genus JABDCD01. Next base: position 2,343 of record JAGWLJ010000086.1, on the reverse strand, counting down.
CCAGCGCCTTGCGGCAGTCGAGCATGCCGGCGCCGGTGGTTTCGCGGAGTGTTTTGATCTGGTCGGCGGATATGGTGGTCATGGTGTACTCCTAATCCCCGCAGTATGTTGCGGGGTCTGGTATGAGTTATTGAACCGGACCCCGCAATGCGTCTGCTCCGCAGACTTATGCGGGAATCAGCGTTACGCTTTCTTCCCCGGCGTCTTCTTCACCTGCACGGTGGGGGGCTTCTTGGCAGCGCCAGTGCCGCGGCGATTGTTGCGGCTGCCTTTGTTGCGGCCGGCTTCTTCCTCTTTGGCTTCTTTGGCTTTCGCCTCGGCGGAATCGGCTTCGGCAGGCTGCGCGCCTTCCATCGCCAGCACTTCCGTCACGTCCTCGCGGGCGCCCAGATCCTGACCGGTGGCGGTCATGCTCTGCTGGATACCATCGATCACCGCGTCGGAGATCAGGCGGCAATAGAGGTGAATGGCGCGGGTGGAATCATCGTTGCCGGGAATCGGATAGGTGATGCCGTCGGTGGTGCAGTTGCTGTCGATGATGGCGACAATGGGGATCTCCAGCTTTTGCGCTTCCTTTACCGCCAGGTCTTCTTTACCGGTGTCGATGATGAAGAGCATATCCGGCAGGCCGCCCATGTCCTTGATGCCGCCGAGGCTTCCTTCCAGCTTTTCCTTTTGGCGCTGCATGGAGAGCAGTTCCTTCTTGGTGAAGCCGATATTGGGGCCGCTCAGCTGTTCATCGAGCTTGCGCAAGCGCTTGATCGAGGCCTGGATGGTGTGCCAGTTGGTGAGCAATCCGCCCAGCCAGCGTTGGTTGATGTAATACTGTCCGGAGCGCTTGGCGGCTTCGGCGATCGGGTCCTGCGCCTGGCGTTTGGTGCCGACGAACAGGATGCGGCCGTTCCTGGCCACGGTGTCGCGCACGGCGGAGAGCGCCTGGTGCAGCAGCGGCACGGTTTTGCCAAGATCGATGATATGGATGTCGTTGCGCACGCCGTAAATATAGGGTGCCATGCGCGGATTCCAGCGTTTGGTTTTGTGGCCGAAATGCACGCCGGCTTCGATGAGCTCGTGCATGTTGAAGGCGGGTAATGCCATAATAGTTTTCCTTTTCCGGTTAAGCCTCGGCGGAACGATGTACCTTTTCGGGCACCGGAGGGCCAGAAAACACCGTCTTCCTGCCGCATTCCGCCTGTGAAATACCCCTCATAAGCGAGGGAAAAGCCTTTTACACCCGAATATATGAGTACTGCAAGCGATTTTTACAAAAAAAGGGCAGCTCGAAGGCTGCCCTTTCATTCCAATCAGGAGGCGTATTAGGCCTTCTTACCACCTTTGGTGGTGATGGTGGTCTTGCCATCCTTGGACATCCAGGTGCCATCCGGAGCGGGCATCCAGGTCTTGCCGCCGTCCTTGCTGACGGTGACGGAGCCATCGGCCTTCACCATCGCCCAGGAGCCGTCCTTCAGTTCAACCTTGGTATCGGCCTTGGCAGCAGCAGCCGGAGCGGCGGCCGGGGCCTTCATGTCACCAGCGTTGGCAACAGCCGGCAGAGCCAGAGCGGCAGCAGCGAGGGTAACCAGTGCGATCTTTTTCATGGAATAAGTCCTTTATCGTTAGAGGGTTATTCATATAGCAGCACGGACATCGCCCGCACATGGCGATAAGGTATAGCCCAATGGAGCAAGATTACAATAGCTAAGCGTCAGGTTGCGCTGCGATGTGGTATATTTACCACAAAATATGGAGGGTTAGCTTCTCAGCATGCAGGGAGCGCAGGCTTCCTTGGATTTGGCCACTTGCGCGACATGCGAAGGCTCCGGCGCTGCGGCGCGATCCTGCGGCTTGCGTTCTGCCGCGGCGAGCGATTCGGAAGCAGGCTGATAGGGGATTTCCAGAGATGCCCCATCGCTACCCTTGACTGCTTGCCCGTCGGGCGCGGCAGCGATTTCCGTTGGCGGCGCGGCGGCGATGTCGTTATTGGAGTCCAGCCCGATGCGGTGATAGCGGTAGAGATCCGACTTCATATGCGTGTAAATCTCGCCGAAGGTGATGTTTTCCTTGTCCTTCAGGGATTCCTTCAGCGTGACGGCGGTATCGGCCAGCAGTTGCGGCAGTTTCTCCGGCGGCGTCTTGGCCAGCGTATCGGTGGCGTGGGCATATGCTTCCCGCATATCAAGCTCTTTAGTGCCATAAGGAGCAAAAAAGCGGATCGCAAATCCAGCAACAAACATCGCTCCGCCGATGCCGCCCAGGAAATCGCGATAGTTTTGCTTTCGCAGAGAGGAAGGAATAAATGACTTGTCGGGAAAAGTAATTTTTCTATTAGCAAAACGGTCATAA
>JAGWLJ010000085.1 GCA_028873275.1 Pseudomonadota bacterium | reverse complement strand
CGAGAATAAATAGCGCTTCGTCTGCGGCGGGAAGGCTTCATGCAGCAGTATCTCCGGCAGGTCGTCGAGAAACGCCTCGCAGGCGAGGCTGCGGATACGGCCGATCTTTTCTTCTTTTTTTTCATGAAAAAAGACAGAGGATTCGGGAATCAGCGGCAGATGCGCGGCGATCCATTCCTGCGCCGCGCCATGCAGGTCATACGCCGGACCCAGGTAAGGGCGGCGGGTTTTATGGCTGATGATGAAGAGCGCATGGCCGGCGTCGCGCAGCTGCGCGATCACTTCCGGCGCATTGGGAAACATGGCGGCTTCCTGCATGCGTGCGCCGTAGACATGTCCCTGCATTTCTGTCCAGAGATGCTCCTTATCCTGCGCCCGCAGGTGGTCGCGCACGGCATTCTTGCTGACAGGCAGATCGGCCGGAATATGGCCGTTTTCGAGCGCCACGCGGTGGAACAGCGCATCGTAGCTGACGATGGTATTGTCGAAATCAAGCCCGATGCGCATGGGGTTACGCCGCCGCCTTGAGCAGCCCCTCGACGATGCCGTCGCGCGTCAGGCCGCTGCTTTCGCGCAGCTGCGCCTGCGAGCCGACGCGGTGATAAAAGCGGTCTTCTGTGCCGAAATGCGCCAGCCGTGCCGGGAAGGATTGCGTTCCCCGCCATTCCGCCACCGCGCCGTAAAGCCCGCCGATGACGCCATGTTCCTCGATTACCGCTACGACCTTATAGCGGCTGAACACCTCCGCCAGCATAACGGTATCGAGCGGTTTGACGGTATGAACGCTCTCGACGCGCACCGAGACCCCCTGCGCCGCCAGCGCATCGGCGGCTTCCAGCGCCAGCGGCATGGTGTTGCCGGTGCTGAGCAGGCAGAGGTCGCTGCCTTGGCGGATCGTATAGGATTTGCCCAGGGTGATATTGGGAATATCAGGGTGAATGACCGGCTCGCCTTTTTTGCCCAGGCGGATATAGACCGGATTATCCTGCTTGAGCGCCGCCCGCAGCCCGGCGCGCACCTCCATGGCATCGCAGGGGCAGAACACCGTCATGCCGGGCAAGGTGCGCAGGATGGCGATGTCCTCCAGCGAATGATGCGTCGGGCCCAGCGTGGCATAGGAAAGCCCGGAGCCGGTGCCGACGATGATGACCGGCGAGCGGTGATAGCAGGCATCAACGCGGATCTGCTCGAAGCAGCGCGTGGTGGTGAAGGGCGTAATGGTGTAGACCACCGGCCGCAGGCCGCAAAGCCCCAGCCCTGCCGCCACGCTCATCATATTGGCTTCGGCGACGCCGCAGTTATAGAAGCGGTCGGGCGCCCCGGCCTTGAATTTATCAAACATGCGGTTGCCGATGTCGCCGGAGAGCAGCACGACGCGCTCATCCTGCGCGGCAAGCTTGGTGATCTCATCGGCGAAAGCGTCTCTCATGCGTTCTCTCTCCGCTCCGCGCACCGGACTATCCATTCCCTCCCCCATAGGGGGAGGGTCAGGGTGGGGGCGTATGAAGCACCGGCGGTGCCATAACTCGCCCCCCTCCTGGCCTCCCCCCTACAGGGGGAGGAATAGACCGCGCTTTTTTTCATGCAATCCCCAATTCCTTTTTGGCCTTTGCCACTTCCTGCTCGTTTGGAATGCGGTAATGCCAGTTATTATCATCTTCCATGAAAGACACGCCCTTGCCTTTGACGGTATGCGCCACGATGGCCAACGGTTTAACGCGGCTCTGCGGCGTCAGATGCGCCAGCAGCGCTTCCATGTCATGCCCGTCGATCTCCACGGCGTCCCAGCCGAAGGCGCGCCATTTCTCGGCCAGCGGGCTTAAGGCGAGCACTTCCTCGCTGCGGTCGGTGGCCTGCCATTTGTTAAAATCGACGATAGCGGTGAGGTTAGTGAGCCCCTTGGCGCTGGCGAACATGGCGGCTTCCCAGATCGAGCCTTCATTGCATTCGCCGTCGCTGAGCAGGGCGAAGACGCGGTAATGCTGCTTTTTAATTTTTCCCCCCAGCGCCATGCCACAGCCCATGGGAAAACCATGGCCCAGCGAACCGGTAGCCGCCTCAACGCCCGCCAAATGCTCCGGCGTGGGCGGATGCTCGCCAAACAGGCCATCGCCATGATCGGGCTTGAACATGTCGATTTCGGGATAAAAACCGCGCATGGCCAAGACCTGAAACAGGGCAGGGGCGGCGTGGCCTTTGCTTAAGATAAAGCGGTCGCGGGCGGGATTGCGCGGATTGGCCGGATCCAGCCGCAGCACGGAGAAATAGAGCGCGGTCAGAATATCGACGCAGGACAGGCACGAGCCCAGATGCGGCAGCTTGGCGTAATGCGAATAGCTGATGATCTTGCCGCGCAGCTCGGCGGCGATGGCCTGCAGCTCGGCGACAGGTGTGGTTCTTGCTTTAAGGCTTGTGGACATAATCGAACGGCTGCTTTTGCAATTCGGCCAGATGCGTATCTACCCAGGAGATGCATTCATCGATGCCTTGATCGAGGGGAATCTTATCCTTCCATCCCAATGTGCGGCGCAGCTTGCTGCTGTCGAGTTTGTAAGCGGCGTCCTTGCCCAGGCGCTCGTCGGCCATCTCCACGATATCGTCGAATGGCACGGACATCTTTTCACAGATGCGCTCGACCAGCTGGCGGATGGTGACGGTTTCCTCGCCGGAAATATGGTAACATTCGCCGGGCTTGCCGTCCGTCATGATGCGCCAGGTGCCGTCCGACACGTCGTTCATGTGGATGAAAGAGCGTTCCGACTGCCCGCCGCCGTGCAGGCTGAGCTTTCTGCCCAGGCGGACAAAGAGGATGGTGCGCGGGATGATGCGGTAGAGCTGCTGCCCGGGTCCGTAGACATTGGCGGCGCGGGTGTAGACCACCGGGAAGCCATAGGCCTGGAAAAAACTCTTGAGGCTCATATCGGCGGCGGCGCGGGAAACGGCGTAGGGCGTGGAGGGATTGAAGGGCGCCTCCTCGGTGATGAAACCGCCGGTGCTGCCATAGACTTCCGGCGTGGTGATGTGCACATAGCGGTCGAGGAAATCGCATTGCCGCAGGCGGTCATGGAATTTGACCGTGGAGACGACATTGGTCTGGAACCAGTGCTCCGGCGTTTTCCAGCTTTGCCCCACCATGCTCTGGGCGGCGAAATTGACGATGATTGGCGTCTTCTCGGCCTTGAGCAGCGCCATGGTGTCGTCGAGATGGTGATTCAAATCATAGGCATAAAAGCGGAAGGCCTTGTCCTTGCCCGACCAGCGATAGGGCAGGAACGCCTTGTGCGGTTCCGGCGAACGGCTGATGCCGATAACCTCTGCGCCCTGGCGCAGCGCGTAATCAGCGAAACAGGCACCTGAGAAGGAATTGCTGCCTATGACTGCGATCTTCTGTGCCATAATGCCTAGGCGGCTTCGCGGAAAACGTTGCGCTGCATCCATTTAAGGTTATAGCAGCGATCGTCGTTTTTCAGCACGCCCTGCTTGTGGAGCGCCACCATTTCACGGATGGCATCCTCCACTGTTTTGGAGGGCCTGAAGCCAGTGGCGAGCAGCTTGTCGGAATTGACGCGGTAAGAGCGCGGGTCGTTCGATTCGGTGACGGTGATCTTCGCCGGAACATGTTTGCAGACGCGCTCGGCGATGTCGAGAATGGAGATATTTTCAAAACCGGCGTTGTAAATGCCTACAATCTCGGGATGATCGAGCAGGTAAAGATAAAGCCCGGTGATATCGTCCATGTGGATATTGGGGCGCACCTGCCTGCCGCCGAACACGGTGATATGGCCTTTTTCCAGCGCCTGCATGGTCAGCATATTGACTGAAACATCCAGCCACATGCGCGGCGAATAGCCGCAGACGGTGGCGGGCCGCACGATCTGCACCTTCATGCGGTCGGCATAGGACAGCAGTACGCGTTCGGCGACCATTTTGGTTTTGTTGTATTCGGTAATGGGCTTGAGTTCCAGGTCTTCGGTCACCTGCGGCTCTTCCTTGATGCCGTAAACGCTGCCCGAGGAAGCATAAATGAAATGGGGGATACCGGCGCGGACGGCCTTGTCAGCCAGCTGCATGGTGGCCAGGCAGCTGACTTCCCAGGTCAGCTTGGGGTCCATGTCGCCGCAGGGATCATTGGCGACGGCCGCGAGATGGATGATGGCGTCATGGTCTTTGAGATCGTAGCTGTCGGCGTTGCGCAGGTCGCCCTCGATGACGGTCAGTATTGGATGCGGTTTCAGGAAATTGCCGAACCACATGATGTCGAAGGCGGTAACGCGGTGGCCGCGTTCCAGCAGTTTTTGCACGAGGACGGTGCCTTTATAGCCGCAGGCGCCGGTGACAAAGATATTCATGCGATGTTCCTCAATGAGTCTATCGAAAGCAGATCCGGATAATAATGCAGCAGATCGCCCATATTTGGACAAATGGCAGCAAAATGTTTCACTGTAGCGTTATAAGCCTTTCTGCTTTCCGGATTCAACTCTCTTTTGGCATCGGGATGAGGCGTGCCGGGCCAGCGCTTCCGCGCTTCCCGCAACAGACCGGCGGAAGGGTTGTCTTGGTGCAGCCACCGGCATAGCTTTTGTATCTCCTTAATAATATCGGCCTCCAGGTCTTCATAGCGAAGAAAATGAAAGGCAGGATCGTTTTGCCCGCGCGCCAGCCAGGAGGACATCCAGTGCAGCAGGCCTGCTAATTCCTCTGCCGTTAAGCTCTGTTCCGCCATGATATCCGCCGGATGCCGCAGCAGCGTGCACACCCGCGCCTTGCAGCGTTCGATGATGCGGCCATGGTAATTATGCGATGTATAACAGCCGCTCAGCACCCCGCCATTGGGGATATGCAGCAGTGCCGCTAGGCTGATGCTGGTTGTATCCCGCTGCCTGAGATCGGGCGTAAATGGGCTTTCGGTGTTTATCATTTTCTCAAGAATATGTTCCAGCGCTGCGGCGCCGCTATGCGGCTGGGCATTCAGTAGGACCAGCCTACCTTCATACCAGCCGCTTTCCAACCTTTTGCCGATAATCTGCCGGGCGAGGAAAAGATAATGCGCATGGGCATCGCATGAGGGCAGAAGGCATAATTCCAGAGGGGCAGGGGGCGACAGCGGCAAAGACAAGGAGATGCCTTCCGCATAACGGCCGCTTAAGGCGTTTTTCAGCAATTGGCGGGCACGCTCCGGATTATATATCGTTTCCTCATCAAGAGCGGGCATGGGCTCTTTTTGTGTCCGGGGAAAAAACAGGCGTTTTAAATGGGCGTTCATGCGGATGCGGCTTTTTCTTTTGTAAGCTCGCTGGAGTCGAGCATGAGATCGGGGTAGAGCCTGAGCAATGATTCAGCATGGCTGTTGATAGCGCAGAATGCTTCTGTGATGCGGTTGGCCGTGGCGACATGCTCAGAATTCAGGTAATCGCGCCAGACACCGGCTTTTCCGGTATAGCTGTGAGGATAATGATAATGAGGATTGGCTTTGCTCGCCTGCAGATCGCCACCCTCGTGGGTGCGCTGCTGCAGCGCGATGGCGGCATCGAGTGCGCCCGCACCCATCTCGCCGTCGAAAAGCCGGCGGTATAAGGCCGGGATGGCGCGGGCCGCATCGTAAAACAGGTCTTCGTAGCGGACGACGATGAAATTGTGTCGCCCGGCCAGCGCCAGCCAGCCGCTCATCCATTGCAGCGTCTCGAAATAATCCGGCAGGTAGCCTTCTGCTTTCGTGCGCGCCTGTGCGTTGCCCAGGCCAAAAAAAATTTCATCGATCACCTGCGCCAGCGGCTTGCGGAACTGATCCGAAACCAGCTTGTAACGCATGCAGATATTGGCGACCAGCCGGTCGGCAGGATGGCGCATCAGGATAACCACCGGGCATCCTAGTTTTTGAAGGGTATCCAGATTTCTGTCTTCGGGTTCAAAGGAGCCGCGGAGGACCCCTCCGTCAGGAATGTTCATCAGCCCCAGGCAGGAAAAGTGGGCGGGGCCGGAGGTAGAAAGCGGCCCGGCGCTGCCGGATGCCGGAAAATATTTGGCATTGACGCCATTGCGCAGCAGCATGTCGCTGAGCATCAATTCGCAGAAGGTGGAACCCGATTTTTCCAGCGTGGGCAGCACAATGAGGCGGTTTTTATACCAACCTTGCTGGATTCGCATGGCGATGGTCGCTTTTGCCGCCATCATAAAATGAAGATTCTCAGCATGGGCGGGAATAAAGGATAATTCAGCGGGTTTGGCTGCTTCCGCCGGCTGTAAAGGCAAAAATTTTTCCAGGCAATGCTGCACATTTTCTCCGGAGCGCACGTTGTCTTCCAGTTGCCGGAGCAGAGGCGGCATGCGCTTTCGGGCGAATAATTTTGTCACGATGCCTGCTCCCGGATAAATGTCTGTAGCATCTGTTCCAGCGTCATCGGCGCATAACCTGCCGCCTGCGCTCGGCGGCTGTCGATGGTAAAGGAAGGTTTTTCTGCTTTCTGTTCCACTAAAGGCGAACCGGAAGGAACATGTGTTTTCATATAGTGCAGCAGATCGTTAAAGGACATGGCGCTGGCTGCGCCCAGGACGAAAACCCGGTGGCCATTTTCCGGATGTTGGGCGCATTGCCGGACAAAAGCGGTGAGATCCGTCACATGTACGGCATTGTTGAAGAGGGAATT
>JAGWLJ010000346.1 GCA_028873275.1 Pseudomonadota bacterium | reverse complement strand
CAGCGGCAAGATCAGCACCGCCGGCGCTCTGATACCGGTGGCCGAGAAGATGGGGCTGATCGATCTCATCGATACCATGGTCATGGAAAAAGTGATCGGAGAGTTGCGCCACGATAAGGATATCGTCCTTGCCTTCAACGTCTCCAACCTGACCACGGAAAATCCGGTATGGCTCGACCGCATCGGCGAGCTGGTAAAGGAAACGCCGGAGGTCGCCTCGCGGCTGATTGTGGAGATTACGGAGACGGCGGCACACCGCGATCTGCGCCGCGCCGCCTTTTTCGTGGCGTCGCTGCAGGCGCTGGGTTGCCAGGTGGCGCTCGACGATTTCGGCTCGGGCTATACCTCGTTCAGGCAGCTCAAGGCGTTGTCGGTCGACATGGTCAAGATCGACGGCGCCTTCGTCAAGGATATCGCGCGCAGCGCCGATAACCGTTTCTTCGTCAAGACGCTGCTCGATTTCGCCCAGGGCTTCGGGTTGCCGACGGTCGCCGAGTTTGTCGAGAATGGCGAAATCACTAAAATCCTCATGGAGATGGGCGTCGATTTCATGCAGGGGTATTATTTCGGCAAACCGGCTAATTACCGCGCCTGGCTGCACGAAGGCGAGTACAGCAAGGACTAATTGCTGTTTCTCAAAAGGTTGTTTCTTCCCGCCAGTGCACCAAACCCTTGAGAATGTCATCAAATTGTCACTTTCAGACGCGGGCGGATAAGGTATGATTGTACCATGGACGATATGCGTCAAGAAAACGGGGATAAATCGCCGCCTCTGCTTACGCGCGCGCTGCGCGTAGTGGCGTGGCCGATGTCTGTTGCTATCGGCTGGTGGTGGGGCAATGATTCGGCGCGCAACAGCCTCTACGATACGCTGAAGCATGCCGATAAATTCAAGGAGCCCATCCGCCGGAAACACTGGGATAATGTCAATCAGCTGGTCGATGATGGGCTTGCGCGTAATGTCAGTATTGTTGCCTCGCTGGGCGAAGAACATGCCGCCTTCGACGGCAAGACAGCGCAATACATGGAAAAGCTTGGCTTCAAGCCATGGAACACCTTAAGCTATCTCCGCGGCGTTCATAAAAACGAGGCGCTCAAGGCCATCATGACCGGCTTCGGCGCCGGCGGTATCGCGCTGGGCGTGATGCTGACCATGGCGGAAAATAAAAGCCTGGAGAAACTGCTGCTGAAAAAAGAGCAGGACGAAGGCCAGGGGCCTGCCAAATAAATCTATATTGATTCTGCCGCCGCTTTCGCCTAACCAATCCGTAGTCTTCAGCATGCCGCTTTAGCTCAGGGGTAGAGCAACCGCCTTGTAAGCGGTAGGTCGTGTGTTCAAATCACACAAGCGGCACCA
>JAGWLJ010000084.1 GCA_028873275.1 Pseudomonadota bacterium | reverse complement strand
CCTCGGATAACTGGGCGGAATTGAGCATTCCCGGCAAAATAGCCGATTATTTTTGGCATATCGCCCTGCCGGTGACCGCCATGACCATCAGCGGCTTCGCCTCGCTGACCATGTTGACCAAGAACTGCTTCCTCGATGAGATCGGCAAGCAATACGTGCTGACCGCCCGCGCCAAGGGCTTAAGCGAAAAACAGGTGCTCTACGGGCATGTGTTCAGGAACGCCATGCTGATCGTCATCGCCGGGTTTCCCAGCGCGCTGCTGCGCATCCTTTTCACCAGCGCTCTCCTGATCGAGATCATTTTCTCGCTGAACGGCATGGGACTGCTGGGCTACGAGGCGGTGGTCAACCGCGATTATCCGGTGATGTTCGGTACGCTGTTCATCTTCACGCTGATGGGGTTGGTTTTCAACCTGATCGGCGATCTGACCTATGTGCTGGTCGACCCGAGGATCGATTTCGATAAGCGCGGAGTGTGATTACGGGGTTATTTCCGGCTCCTGATCCGAGAGGTTATTCCCGCTTTTTTCTTCTTCCTGCTCTTGGGCTTCTTTTCGCATTAGCTTTAATAGGATATCCCGGCCGGAAGAAGGATTGCCTCGTTCATCAATTTTTCTGATGCGTTCTAGCTGTATTAATGCGTTTTCTAATCTTTCATCAATGACGTTTCCCTCGCCATCTCTTAATATAAAATATTTCGGCCTTTCGGGAAATTTTTGGCGTTCACCGTTACCATCCTTCACCTCAAATTCATGGCAGAAGAGGAATAATTTGTTTTTTTCAATTACTGTAGCAGCCAGTTCTTTAAAATCTTCCCGCCACTTATTTCGCCTAGCCATGTTAAATTTAGGCTTGGTTTTTGGTCTTGGCTTTGTTCTTACGAGTATTCCTAGCTTGGGTTTGGTTTTTACTAGCTTACCCATCGCAGGCTGCGGCTTATGTTCAGCCGTAATATCAAGGCTGCTATCCATGGTTTCTCCCATGGGATGTTTGGCACCTGATTCCTTGCCGGATTTAGGAGGGGACAATGTTTTATCCGTGGGAGATTTATCCATAACACTCCAGAATTCTCGAACTATTATAGGTTAAAACCATTAATAAATCATCATAATATTCTTGGTATCTCTGCTTGAAATCCGGTCACGGCACGGGCAAAGTGCTCGTGTTTAAGTATTTGATATGCAGCCTCTATCTCCCATTGCCCGTCTGCGCTTCGCCCGTTTCCGCGCCAACCGGCGCGGGTTTTATTCCCTGTGGATATTCCTGGCGCTTTTCCTGATCAGCCTGCTGGCGGAGGTTATCGCCAATGACAAGCCGATTGCCCTTGAATATCAAAACCATTGGTATTTTCCCGTTTTCCATACCTATTCCGAAAAAAACTTCGGCGGCGACTTTGAAACTGAGGCCGATTACCGCGATCCCTATCTGGCGGCACGCATCCAAAGGAACGGCTGGATGGTCTGGCCGCCGATACGTTACGGAGTAGCCACTATCAATTACAACCTGGCCACTCCCGCCCCCTCCCCGCCCACGCATGAAAACTGGCTGGGCACCGACGACCAGGGGCGCGACGTGCTGGCGCGGCTGATCTACGGCTTTCGCATCTCGGTGCTGTTCGGGCTGTTGCTGACGCTGTTCAGCTCTATTGTCGGGGTATCCGCCGGGGCGGTGCAGGGCTATTTCGGCGGCTGGACGGATCTGCTGTTCCAGCGCTTCATCGAAATCTGGTCGGGACTGCCGGAATTATTCCTGCTGATTATCCTCGCCTCCATTGTCACGCCCAATTTCTGGTGGTTGCTCGCCATATTGCTGCTTTTCACCTGGATGAGCCTGACCGGCGTGGTGCGCGCCGAATTCCTGCGCGCCCGCAATTTCGATTACGTCAAAGCGGCGCGGGCGCTGGGCGTCACCGAGGGCCGTATCATGGCGCGCCACGTGCTGCCCAATGCGCTGGTCTCGGCCATGACCTATATTCCCTTCATCATGAACGGCGGCGTGACGGCGCTGACCACCCTCGATTTCCTGGGCTTCGGCCTGCCGCCGGGATCGGCCTCGCTGGGCGAATTGCTATTGCAGGGCAAGAATAATCCTCAGGCGCCCTGGCTAGGCTTCACCGGCTTCATCACCATCGCCCTGATGCTGGTGCTGATTATCTTCATTTCCGAAGCGTTGCGCGACGCCTTTGACCCCAGAAAGGCGTTCAAGCCATGACCCTGCTGGCCATAGGCAATCTTTCTCTGCGCTTCGGCGCGCTTGAGGCCGTCAAAAACATTTCCTTCTCCATGGAAAAAGGAGAAATGCTGGCGCTGGTCGGCGAATCCGGCAGCGGCAAGTCGCTGACGGCGCTGTCCTGCCTGGGATTGCAGCCGGTGAGCGCCGCTATCTCCGGCAGTATCCAATTCGACGGGCGGGAGATTATCGGCGCCGGCGAGCGTCAACTCAGGCAGATTCGCGGCAGGCGCGTCGGGATGATCTTTCAGGAGCCCATGACGGCGCTCAACCCGCTGCATACGATTGGAAAACAGATTGCCGAAATGGGACAGACGCCGCAGCAAGTGCGGGAGCTGCTCGACCAGGTTGGCCTCTCCTATCTCAAAGACCGGCTTAATGCTTATCCGCACCAGCTTTCCGGCGGCGAGCGCCAGCGCGTCATGATCGCCATGGCGATTGCCAACCGGCCCGACCTGCTGATCGCCGATGAACCCACCACCGCCGTCGACGTGACCGTTCAGGTCAAAATCCTTTCTCTCCTCAAGCAATTGCAGCGCGATCTGGGCATGGCCATCCTGTTTATCACCCATGACCTGACCATCGTGCGGAAACTCGCCGACCGGGTGGCGGTGATGAGCAAGGGCGAGATCGTCGAGCAGGGCACGGTAACCGAAGTATTCAACGCGCCAAAACATCCCTATACCAGGCACCTGCTGGCCTCCGAGCCCAAAGGCACCCCCCTGCCCCCGCCGGATCATACCAAGCTGCTGATTACCTCTGAAAATCTGAGGGTGTGGTTCCCCATTAAAAAAGGCCTGCTGCAGCGCACTGCCGGTTATGTAAAAGCCGTGGACGACGCCTCGCTGAGCATCCCCGAAATGTCGACGCTGGGCGTAGTCGGTGAATCCGGATCGGGCAAGACAACACTTGGCTTCGCGCTATTGCGGCTGATTCAAAGCGAAGGCCGCATTGTTTTTCTGGGTCAGAATATCGAGGGGCTGGACACACGCCGGCTGCGCCCCCTGCGCCGGCAGATGCAGGTGGTGTTCCAGGATCCCTATTCCAGCCTCAATCCGCGCATGAACATCCGCCAGATCGTCGAGGAAGGCCTTCGCGTACATTTCCCGCAGAAAGCCTCCTCTGAACGCGAAAGCGATGTGGATGCCATCCTTACCGATGTCGGCCTTACCCCCGACATCAAAGACCGCTACCCGCATGAATTTTCCGGCGGCCAGCGCCAGCGCATCAGCATCGCCCGCGCCATGATCCTGCGGCCGCAATTCGTCGTCCTTGACGAGCCGACCAGCGCGCTCGACCTTTCCGTGCAGGCGCAGATCATCGATCTTCTTAAAAATCTTCAGCAAAAATATGGGCTTGCCATGATGTTCATCAGCCATGACCTGCGCGTGGTGCGCGCCATCGCCCACCGGATTCTGGTGCTTAAAGGAGGCCACGTCGTCGAACAGGGCGATGCCAAAACCATTTTCGAGTCGCCGCAGCATGATTATACTCGCGCCCTGATCGACGCGGCGTTTATGAAGGAGTAAGGGATGGAAATATCCGATGCCCTGGTGGCCCTGGCCGGTGCCGTAATCGGCGGCGGCATTACCGGCTATTATACGCTTAAAGCCACCGACAAGGCCCTGCGCGAGCAGGACGCCAGGGAGCGGCTGCGTGAGGAAAAGGAGATCGAGAACCTGCTCGACGCGCTGGGTGTGGAGATGAAAACCCTGTGGGAATTCCATATGCGCCGCATCGGAAACCTCATCGAAGAATTGCCGGACGGCAAGCCGCTCGAATTCTATTATCCCCTCACTCAGGATTATTTCACCATTTATAACTCCAACGCCGCGCTGATCGGCCGCATCAAGGATCGCGCCTTAAGCGAAGCCATCGTCGTCTGCTACAACAAATGCAAGAAAGTGGTCGACGGATTCAAATACAACAACGACCTACTGCGCGATGCCAAAACGAGCGGCGATTACCGGGAACTGGCCGATTACGCCCGCATTATCAAGGAAGACCATTTTGAGTTAAAAGGCTATGTGGAGCGGCTGCTGGGGTTGCTTGGTCAATATAGCATCAATAATGGTTGACGAAAATTTAAAATAATCGCACAAATACGCGATGCCTGATCCTTCTCCCGTAGAAAAAAATCCGGCGATTGCTCTCAGCGATCTGCTGTCGGGCAGTCCTGATGCCTTACACAGCCTCAATAGAGAAAAGCTGACCGCGCTGCTACGTGCCATGCAACCGGACCAGGTGGCTGATGTCATGATCGCACTGCTGAAGCAACCCGCTGAAATCAACACACCCGCCAATGACAATAGCCAAGCGCCTAGCGAAAGCCGGCTGGCCGCTATGATTGATGCCCTGGCCCCCTCCTCCGAAATGCACACGGGCAAACGATTGCTGCGCGAAATCCTGAAAGCACGTGGCGTGGAAGGTGTGCTGGAATATGTGAAGAAAACCGTCAAAATTCTCGACGAGGAAGACGGGCTGAAACTCCATCATTTCGATCCGCAGGAACTTCAGTTCTTCAAGAAAATTCGCCTTAACTTGATGACAAGACGCAATTTTCTTGAAACCGCCGGCTGGGGCGGCCCGGCCATCTACGCGCTTTCCCAGGGCACATTCAAGGCTCTCGGCAAAGGCTATGATTTCATTCAATGGCTGGAGGGAAAATCGCCGCCGGCCCAGGAACACGCTGTGGAGGATAGCAAAAATCCTTTCGATCGTCTTTCGGAACGCACGGAACACCATCTGGGCGTATTGGAATATCTGCTCATCGGCGCGGCGCTGCTGAACGAGGCCGCTGAAAAATGGCTGGAGATCAAGCTGGAGCAGGTGGCGCGCGCCGTAGACGAGCTGGATGACGAGCTGAAGCACCAGCAAGCCGCGTCCAAACCTTTACGGCAATAACACCGCCGCCCCTGTTGTCTTTCTGGCCTCTAAATCCCGATGCGCCTGCACGGCTTCGGCCAGCGGATAAGTGGCGGCAATATGCACGTTGAGGTCGCCTTTTTCAATGAGGTCGAATAATTCGGCGGCATGAACGCGGTAGGCGTTGGTATCATCGATATAGTGCATCAGAATTGGCCGCGTGAGGTATAGCGAGCCTTTCTGCGACAGGATCGATATATCGAAAGACGGCACCGGGCCGGATGACTGGCCGAAGCTGACCAGCATGCCAAAACGCTTCAGGCAGTCGAGCGAGTCCATAAAGGTGGTTTTGCCGACTGAATCATAGACCACGTCTACTCCCCTGCCCTGCGTTATCTCCTTCACGCGCTCGGCAAAATTCTCCTTTGTGTAGAGAATCGGGTAATCGCAGCCGTTTTTTGCCGCCAGCGCCGCTTTTTCCTCGCTGCCCACGGTGCCGATGACGGTGGCACCCAGATGCCTGGCCCACTGGCAGACCAGAAGCCCTACCCCGCCCGCCGCCGCGTGGATCAGGATGGTATCGCCTTTCCGCACCTTATAGGTCAGCCGCAACAGGTAATGGGCGGTCAGGCCCTTGAGCATGACGGCGGCGGCTACCTGCTCGGAAATCCTCTGCGGCAGTTTAACAAGGAGTTTTGCGGGAAGCGTCCGGTATTCTGCATATGCCCCCGCCGGCCCGCCGGAATAAGCCACGCGGTCGCCCGGCCGGAACTGCGCCCCCTCCCCGGCTTTTTCCACAATCCCTGCCGCCTCGATCCCCAGCCCGGCGGGATAATTCAGCTTATAAAGGCCGGTGCGATGATAAATATCGATAAAATTGACTCCGACGGCAGTCTGCCGCAGCAAAACCTCCCCCGGCCCTGGTTCCATTATGGAGATATTTTCCATCCGTAGCATCTCCGGTCCGCCCGGCGCATGAACTCTGATGGCTTGCGGCATCTTGCTTTCTCCCCGCTCCCGCTATAGGTCTTGCCGTAAATCAAGAATGTTAATCATCGCCATGTCAAGCGCCGATACGATTTTCGCTCTCGCCACGCCCCCTGGTAAATCGGGCGTCGCCATTATCCGCTTATCCGGACCGCAGGCAATAACGGTGTTGCAGCAGCTGACCGGCCGCGAGGATTTTACACCGCGACAGGCGGATTATGCGGTATTTCGTTCTCCTGGTGGCGAAATCATCGATCGCGGCCTAGCGCTGTATTTTCAGGCGCCGGCGAGCTTCACCGGCGAGGACGTGGCCGAGCTGCATCTCCACGGCAGCCTGGCCGTTATCCGCGAGATGCTCTCGGTGTTGGCAAACATCCGGGGGCTGCGGCCTGCCGATCCCGGCGAATTCTCCCGGCGGGCCTTCCTAAACGGCAAGATGGATTTGATCGAAGCCGAGGGGCTGGCCGATCTGATTGCCGCTGAAACCCTGACGCAGAAGCGCCAGGCCCTTGGCCAGATGGAAGGCAGTATCAGCGGATATTATGAACAATTCCGTCAGCGGATCATTCATTGC
>JAGWLJ010000083.1 GCA_028873275.1 Pseudomonadota bacterium | reverse complement strand
CGTCAATGCGCTGGGGCATTGCCATCCGCACCTGGTGGCGGCGCTGAAGCAGCAGGCCGATACGCTGTGGCATTGCTCGAACCTGTACCGCATGCCGGGGCTGGAGCGTATGGCCGAAAGGCTGACCGGCGCCTGCTTTGCCGACAAGGCGTTCTTCTGCAATTCCGGCGCCGAGGCGGTGGAGTGCGGTCTCAAGATGATCCGCAAATGGGGGCAGGGAAGATACCGCGTCATCACCATGGAAGGCGGGTTCCATGGTCGCACGCTGGCCTGCATTTCGGCCGGCGGCAACGATATTGCCCGCAAGGGGTATGAGCCGCTGCTCGACGGCTTTGATCGTGTGGAATTCAATAATCTTAAGGCCGTGGAAGCGGCGATCACACCGCAGACGGCGGCTATTCTCGTCGAATCGATACAGGGCGAGGGCGGCATACGCGAGGCGACGCCGGAATTTCTGCGCGGGTTGCGGCAGCTTGCCGACAGGCACGGGCTGCTGTTGTTTATTGATGAAGTGCAGTGCGGCATGGGGCGCACGGGCAGCCTGTTTGCCTATGAACGCGCTGGGATTACGCCGGATATCGTGGCGGCGGCCAAGGGTATCGGCAACGGCTTTCCGCTGGCGGCCTGCCTGGCGACGGACCGCGCGGCCTCGGCCATGACGCCGGGCTCGCATGGCTCGACTTACGGCTCCAACCCGCTGGCCATGGCGGTGGGCAACGCCGTGCTGGATGTCATGCTGGCGCCGGGATTTTTTACGCATGTGACTGAGATGGGGCAGATGCTGAAGGAAGGATTGCACACACTGGTGAAGGATTTCCCAAAGCTGCTGGAAGAAACGAGAGGGATTGGATTGATGCTGGGGCTGAAAACACGCGCGCCGCACCGCGGCATGACTGAAAAGCTGCGTGAAAAAAAGCTGCTGACTGTGCCGGCGGAGGATAATGTCATCCGCATTATACCGCCGCTGATCATCGAAGCGCGGCATGTGCAGGAAGGGCTGGCGATTATCAGGCAGGTATGCGAGGAGTGGATATGACCATCCGTCATTTCCTCGATCTTGCTGATATCGACGCTGCAACACTTCGGCAGATTTTAGAGCATGCGGGTAAGCTCAAGGCTGATCGCGCCAGGGGCAAACAGCCGCCATTGCTGCAAAGCAAGAAGCTGGCGATGATCTTCGAGAAGAATTCGACGCGCACGCGCGTATCATTCGAAGTGGCGATGGTCGAGCTGAGCGGCCATGCTTTGTGTTTCAATGGCAGCGATCTGCAGCTCGGCCGCGGCGAGACGATTGCCGATACGGCGCGGGTGCTGTCGCGCTATGTCGACGCCATCATGCTGCGCTGCCAGGGGCATGATAAGCTGCAGGAGCTGGCGGCGCACGCCTCGGTGCCGGTGATCAACGGGCTGACCGAGTTCAGCCATCCCTGCCAGATCATGGCCGATATCCTGACCTTCGAGGAGCATTGCGGGCCCATCAAGGGCAAAACCATCGCCTGGGTCGGCGACGGCAACAACGTGGCGCAGAGCCTGATACAGGCGGCGGCGCTGTTCGGATTTACCCTGAAGCTGGCCTGCCCGCCGCAACTGAATCCGCTGCCGGAGGTGCTGGCATGGGCGAAAGCCAGAGGGGGCAGGGTGGAAGTCATGGAATCGCCGCAGTCAGCGGTCAAAGGAGCCGATGCCGTGGTCACCGACACCTGGGTGTCGATGGGCGACCCGGATGCCGAGGCGCAGATCCGCATGTTATTGCCTTATCAGGTGAATTCCGAACTAATGGCGTTGGCGGCGCCGCAGGCCATCTTCCTGCATTGCCTGCCCGCTCACCGTGGCGAAGAAGTGACGGCGGAAGTTATCGACGGTCCGCAATCCCGCGTGTTCGACGAGGCCGAAAACCGCCTCCACGTGCAGAAGGCCATTCTGAGCTGGTGCCTGAGCCATTGAAATCATAACAAAATTCGGCTATACTAAGAGCCTATGGATAAATTCAAGGCATACC
This sequence comes from Pseudomonadota bacterium, assembly GCA_028873275.1. GTDB lineage: Bacteria > Pseudomonadota > Alphaproteobacteria > Rickettsiales > SXRF01 > JABDCD01. The sequence continues at coordinate 4,680 of JAGWLJ010000083.1, read as the reverse complement.
TGATACTCGGCGGGATCATTTTCATTATCCTGATAGTGATGCTCGGCCCCGATCCTTCCAAGGACATGCAGGCGGCACGCGAGAAGGCGCTGGCCGGCCGCGACCCGCTGGTGGCCGCTATCGAGGAGCACAACAAGAACGCGCAGGCCCCAGGAATGCTCGGCAGCTGGACTGGTGGCAGCGTGGGAGGCATGCTGGGTTCTGTGGCACCGCAAGTGCCGGGAAGCACCGCTCCCGCCATCAACCCTTATCCGGTGCCCGCCCAGCCCACCACCAAGCCCAACCAGAACAGTTATTATCCCCCTCCGGCCATGGGCACCAGGCCTTCCAACCTCCAGCAGCCGCGGCAGCCGCAATCCTATCTCAACCTGATGCCGCCCGGAGCCGCGCCTCTAAACCTTAAAAATGGCCAGAAAGTGGCCTTTGCCGGCATCAATGCCTACGCCGTCGATAACTACGGCAATGTAGAGCCGCTGGCCGACGGCGTCTACCCGCTGTTTAATGGCAGCATCCATATGATCATCCGCGGCGGCAGGAAAATTATCGTTTCCAATTAAAGGCCATTGGCCTACACTCCCGGCGTGAGCACCACCCCTTTACTCGATACCGTTCTCGATCCGCGCGACCTGCGGAATTTCAGCCTCGAGCAGCTCGAGCAGCTGGCGCATGAGCTGCGCGCCGAGACCATCGACGCCGTTTCGGAAACCGGCGGCCATCTGGGCGCCGGGCTAGGCGTGGTGGAGCTGACAGTGGCGCTGCACCATGTGTTCGATACGCCCAGGGATATACTAATCTGGGATGTCGGCCACCAATCTTATCCGCACAAGATCCTCACCGGCCGTCGCGATCGCATCCGCACGCTGCGCAAGCCCGGCGGCCTTTCCGGTTTCTGCAAGCGCGATGAAAGCCCTTATGACGCCTTCGGTGCCGGGCATAGCTCCACCTCGGTGTCGGCGGCGCTGGGCATGGCGGTGGCGCGTGACCTCAAGGGCGAACAAAATGACGTGGTGGCGGTGATCGGCGACGGGGCGATGAGCGCCGGCATGGCTTTCGAGGCGCTCAATAACGCCGGCTCGCTGGATACGCGGCTGATCGTGATTCTCAACGATAACGATATGTCGATCGCGCCGCCGACGGGCGCCATGAGCGCTTATCTGGCGCGGCTGATTTCCTCGCGTCCGTACCACACGCTGCGTCATATCGGCAAAACCATGGTGGAGAAATTCCCCGAGCCGCTGGGCCGGCTGGCCAAAAAAGCCGAGCACGCGGCGCGCAATCTGGCAGTGGGCGGCACGCTGTTCGAGCAATTGGGATTTTATTATGTCGGGCCGGTAGACGGGCATAACTTGTCGCATCTGCTGCCGGTGCTGAAGAATATCAAAAATGAAAAAGACAGCGGCCCGATCCTGCTGCATGTCGTCACCCGCAAGGGGCATGGCTATCCTCCCGCCGAAGCGGCGGAGGATAAATACCACGGTGTCGTCACCTTCGATGTCTCCACCGGCGCCCAGAAAAAATCGGCCGCAGCCGCGCCCAGCTATACGAAAGTCTTTGCCGAAAGCCTGATCAAAGAAGCGCAGAAGGAGGATAAAATCATCGCCATTACGGCGGCCATGCCGTCGGGCACCGGCCTCGATTTGTTCGCCAAGAAATTTCCCAAGCGCTATTTCGATGTCGGCATTGCCGAGCAGCACGCGGTGACGTTCGCGGCGGGACTGGCAACGCAGGGTTTCAAGCCGTTCTGCGCCATCTATTCCACCTTCCTGCAGCGCGCCTATGACCAGGTGGTGCATGATGTCGCGCTGCAAAAACTGCCGGTGCGCTTCGCCATCGATCGCGCCGGGCTGGTAGGAGCCGATGGCCCGACGCACGCCGGATCTTTCGACATTACTTACCTGGCGACATTGCCGAATATGGTGGTGATGGCTGCCGCCGATGAGGCGGAACTGGTGCATATGGTAGCCACCAGCGCCGCCATCGATGACCGGCCGAGCGTTTTCCGTTATCCGCGTGGCGAGGGCACCGGCGCAGCATTGCCCCAAGGCGTTCCACTGGAGGTCGGCAAGGGCCGCATCCTGCGCGAGGGATCACGCGTGGCACTGCTGTCGCTGGGAACGCGGTTACAGGAATGTCTGAAAGCGGCGGAGGAATTAGACGCCACCGTGGCCGACGCCCGTTTTGCCAAACCGCTTGACGAGGCGCTGATACGCCGGCTGCTCAAGGAGCATGAGCTGGTGGTGACGGTGGAGGAAGGAAGCGTCGGCGGCTTCGGCGCGCATGTGCTGTGCTTCGCTGCCAAAGCCGGATTGCTCGACGGCAAGGGCAGGCTGTTGCCGCTCTATCTGCCGGATGCATTCATCGAGCATAATAATCCGCAGGTACAGTATGACGAGGCGGGGCTCAATGCGGAGCAGATCGTTAAAACCGTGATGGAGCGATTGGGGCAGAAGCCGGTGCTTTTAAAAAAACAGGGTTCAATATGACAGAAGATCATTCACCGCAATCCGATGAAACGGCGTCGCAGAAAATCACGAGGGATTTGATTAACGGCAATCGAATAAACAAGAGTAGGGAAATAGCGAGTTCCTGGCAGGTATGGCTTGGAAAAGAAGACAGGAACGCCTTGATTGCCCAGGCGGAAGCATTGGGGTTTGCTAATCCTGAAGAGGCTATCAGTATGGCCATGCGAACCGCGCTGACCGACATCAAAATATTAACGCATAATGTAAAAACTATTCTTCAGCAGGCGGCGGACCGGCCGCAGGGCCGCGCTTTATAAGCGCTGGCGTGCGATACCGCCGCGCGGCCCGCGGCATGGTTGATGCGGAGATCGTCGTCCGCGGAAGCCAGCTATTCTTTCGGGATAAAATCTTCCGCTGCGCCATTGGCAAAGGCGGCTTTTCCAAAGATAAAAAAGAAGGCGATGGTTGCACGCCGCTGGGCATATTTTCTTTGCGGGAATGCTGGTATCGTGCCGACCGCCTGGCCGCGCCGCAAACCGGCCTTCCGCTGCGAGTAATTCATGAAAATGACGGCTGGTGCGACGATCCGGCGAGCAAGGAATATAACAGGCATATCATTATTCCTCCCCCCATAGAGGGGAGGTTAGGAGGGGGGCTTGAAGGCGCTCTGCCGGACATGCCCCCACCCCAGCCCTCCCCCTGCGGGGGAGGGAGTTATGAGCGCCTCTGGCGCGAGAATCAGGTCTATGACCTCATTCTGCCCATCGGCTATAACGACGATCCAGTGATTCCCGGTCGGGGCAGCGCTATTTTTATGCACATCGCCAAGCCGGATTATGCGTCCACCGAAGGCTGCGTGGCGCTGGCGAAGGAGGATTTGCTTGCTATTCTGCATCAATGCGATAAAGCGACCATAATAGAAATTAAGGAATAGCGCATGAGCAGAGACTATTATCAGCACACTACCGCACAAAAACGCTTTCTTGCCCTGCTCCCTGACTATCGTGGAGACAGGGATGAACTGTGGCGAGCAGCGAATCAGGCTACTGAGAAAATGAGCCGGATGATAGGGAAGCACGATAGGGATCATATTTCTCCTACTGACATTGGAAAACTACTGTTTCGCGTAGTGCTGCCCCTTAAGGAAATGATGGGCAATGAAAAAACGGATTGGGCTAACGCTGATCTTACCCGTTATGCATCGGAATTGGTTAAAGCGGATCCAGGATTCGGTTTTGGCGCGAAAGGGATGGAGGAATACGCTGTTCGTGTAGAAGCGGCCTATCAGCAGGCCAGGGATATGGGCTTGGCCGACGATATTAAAAGCATTGAAGCGGCCATAGGGCTGGCAAAAGAACATTTGCCAATGCATAGGATAATAGAAAGGCTCATGGAGGAACACGGGCTCGAATTAAATCAGGAGTATCACGAGCTTTGTTTAGCCAGAAATTATAAGCGTGTAGTAGCGGAAATCATGCTCGAAGACGCAGAGCATAAACTTCTGGAATGGTTTGAAAGAATGTATCTGCGCGATCCTGCTCCTGTGGATGAAACCCGTCTCTCCGCACAGGATCGGGAACTCAGAAGGCTATTCCATGAATTGCACGCGGATTTCGAGGCGAGGCGGCAAGGCGATCGCGTGATCCGTTCCATGTTGGGACGATAGGTTCCACCAATTTACTTGCAATTGGCGCTGCCGGCTTTATAGCTGCGCAGGATACGATTATCAGGAGATTCCCATGACCAAACAGGCCAAAACTGCCTTGTCTAGTGAAGATTACAAAGTCGCCGATATCTCTCTGGCCCAATGGGGTCGCAACGAGATTTCGCTGGCCGAGACCGAAATGCCTGGGCTAATGGCGCTTAGGAAAGAATTCGGCGCCAGCCAGCCGCTGAAAGGCGCGCGCATCGCCGGCTGCCTGCACATGACCATCCAGACGGCGGTGCTGATCGAGACGTTGACGCATCTGGGCGCGTCGGTGCGCTGGAGTTCGTGCAACATCTTTTCGACGCAGGATCAGGCGGCGGCGGCCATCGCGGCGGCGGGAATCCCGGTGTTCGCCTGGAAGGGCGAGACGGAGGAGGAATACGACTGGTGCGTCGAGCAGACCATCGAGGGGCCGGGCGGCTGGACCCCCAACATGATCCTCGACGACGGCGGCGACCTCACCAAGATCATGCATGAAAAATACCCGCAGCTGATGAAAGAGGTCAAAGG
>JAGWLJ010000082.1 GCA_028873275.1 Pseudomonadota bacterium | reverse complement strand
CATCATGCTGACCCGCAAGAACGACGTCCCGCTCGATTTCGATTTCGCCAAGGTTATGGAGCAGTCCAAGGACAATCCGGTGTTTTATGTGCAGTACGCCCATGCCCGGGCGCATTCGGTGATGAGGCATGCGAAGGAAGAGGGTATCGGGTATCAGGAATCGGGTATCGGGGCGGAGGTGCTGTCCAGCCTCACTCACCCCGAGGAACTGCGCCTGATCCGGCTGATGTGCAACTGGCCGCGCCTGGTGGAACAGGCGGCCAGCGCGCTGGAGCCGCACCGCGTGGCGTTTTACCTGCATGACCTGGCCTCGGCCTTCCACGGTTTCTGGAATCTGGGCAATGATGACTTATCGCTTCGTTTTCTGGTAAAATCTGATATAACGCTGACTGCGGCGCGCATCGCGCTGGCGCGGGCGGTGTCGCTGGTCATCGCTTCGGGCCTGAACGTGCTCGGCGTCGAACCCGTGGAGGAGATGCGCTGAATGGATGAATTGCGCAATAGCGATCTGGTGATTGCCGAGGAGCGGCGCAGCGTGTCGCGCTGGTTGCCCATGGCGGTGGTGGTGGGCACGATGGCCGGTTTTATCGGGCTGGCCTGGTATGCCTATCATGCCGGCAGCGAAGCGGTGAAGGAGGACGACCTGCTGGTCGTCGAGGCCGACAAGGCCCCCATCCGCGAAAAGCCGCTTAATCCCGGCGGCATGCAGTTTCCCAACCAGGACAAAACTATTTTCGATACATTCTCTAACGGCGCCGCCACGCCGCCCAAGGTCGAGCGCGTATTGCCGCCGCCGGAAGAGCCGGCCCCGGCCGGGCTCGATACCTCCGGCACCGGCACCTGGATCAACGATAACCTGCACAAGCATGGCGACAAGACGGCCGCTCCCGCCAAGACGGAAGCGGTGATCGCCCCCGCCAAGCCTATCGAGGAAAAGCCGAAAGCCCCCGAAGCCCAGAAAACGGAAACCAAGCTGGCGGCCAATGACAATCCGGCTCCCGCTCTCGCGCCAACGGCTCCGGTTCCTGCTCCCGCCGAGGTAAAACCCGCTGCTCCTCAGGCGGACACCACTGTGGCCAAGCCGAAACCTGCCCCTGCTCCGGCGCCCGCCAAACCGGAAGCTAAAGCGGCGGCGTCCGATAAAGGAGTCAAGGTGCAGCTCGGTGCCTACCGCTCTGAGGAGGAGGCCAGGACTGCCTGGGCCAAGATGCAGAAGCAGCATGACGAGCTGGCCGGCCACACGCCGCTGATCGTCAAGGCCGATCTGGGTAGCCGCGGCGTCTATTACCGCCTGCGCCTGGGCGGTTTCGGCAGCAACGCCGAGGCGACGGATTTCTGCGCCACGCTGTCGGCGGGCGGCCAGCCCTGCATTATCGCCACGGGCCGCTGAACCGGCATGACGGCACCTTATTCCGCTGCCATATTCGATCCCGAGGGTGCGGCGCTTTCCGAGAACGAGAAAGCCTTTTTCCGCGACGCCAACCCGTTCGGCTTCATCCTGTTTGCGCGCCATTGCGGCAGCCCGGAGCAGGTGAAGCGCATTGTCGGCGAGCTGAAATCCCTGACTGGGCGCGACCACCTGCCTATCCTGATCGACCAGGAGGGCGGCCGGGTGGCGCGCCTGAAGCCGCCGCACTGGCCCAAATACCCGCCCGCCGGAGTGTTCGCCGCCTTATATGAGCGCGAGCCGGAAAAGGCCAAAAGATCCACGTATCTCAACGCCCGGCTGATGGCGCAGGATTTGTACGATCTGGGCATCACTGTCGATTGCGCGCCGCTGGCCGACCTCGCCGTTAAGGGCGCGCATGATATTATTGGCGACAGGGCCTTTGGCGCGGAACCGGCGCAGGTCATCGCGCTGGCGCGGGCGATGGCGGAGGGACTGGCCGATAGCGGTGTGGTGTCCGTGCTCAAGCACATTCCCGGCCATGGCCGCGCGCGTGCCGACAGCCATGAGGAGCTGCCGGTGGTGCATGAGCCGCTGGAGGTGCTGCGCGCCACTGATTTCGTGCCGTTTAAGGCGCTGGCCGACCTGCCGATGGCCATGACCGCGCATATACGCTACGAAGCCATTGATGCGCATGCTATGGCCACGCAATCGAAAACGGTCATCGCCCTGATTCGCGAGGAGCTAGGGTTCAATGGCCTGCTGCTGTCGGACGACCTGGCGATGAAGGCGCTGACCGGAAACCTGGCTGACCGCGCCCGCGATTCCCTGGCCGCCGGCTGCGACGTGGTGCTGCATTGCAACGGCTCGCTCAAGGATAAGCAGGCGGTGATGCAGGGCGTCGGCGCGTTGGCCGGCGAGGGGCTGAAGCGCGCCGAGGCGGCGATGGCCTCCGCAGGAGCGCCGAAGCCGTTCGATGCCATGCAGGTAAGAGCGGAGTTGAACATCATGCTGTCATCCTGCGCGTAGCGAAGCGAAGGCGCAGGATCTTAGCTACATGAAAAAAATCCTGTGCTCACGCCTTCGGCGTGCCACAGGATAACGATAGGAGAGTATGCCCGACTGGTTGTTCGATGCTTCGGCCTGGGTGATCCCGGTGGTGCTGGCGGTGACGCTGCACGAGGCGGCGCACGGCTGGATGGCCGAGCGTTTCGGCGATCATACCGCCCGCGCTATGGGCCGCATCAGCTTCAATCCGCTGAGGCATATCGACCGCTTCGGGACGATTATTTTGCCCGCTCTCCTGCTCTTGCTACGCTCGCCCGTGCTGTTCGGCTATGCACGGCCGGTGCCGGTCAATTTCCGCAACCTGACGCCGCCCCGGCTGGGCATGTTCATGGTGGCGATGGCCGGGCCGGGCACCAACGTTTTGCTGGCGCTGATCAGCGGGCTGCTGCTGCACCTGGAAGCCGTGATGACGCCGGAGCAGGCGCCGTGGCTGTTCCTCAACCTGTACCGCTCGCTGATGATCAACTGCGTGCTGGCGGTGTTCAACCTGATCCCCATCCTGCCGCTGGACGGCGGGCGGGTAGTGGCCTCGCTGCTGTCCGGCGGCTTACGGCGGGCTTTCGACCGGCTGGAGCGTTATGGCATAGTGATCGTGCTGCTGGGGCTGCTGGTGCCGCCGCTGCTGGGCTTTGACCTGGCTCAGCATGTCATCGGCCGGCCGGCCACCTGGCTCCTGGAGCAGGTGATGGGGGCGACGGGGAACGGCAGCGCGGAGGATACGCTGAAATAATGCCCGTCCGCCCTTGACCCGACCGCTCATCCTATTACAGTAGCGTATCGCATATTTTAGAAAGGAAATCCTATGGGTCTAAGTTTCTGGCATTTGCTGCTGGTGCTGATCGTGGTGTTTATTCTCTTCGGCGCCGGCAAGCTGCCCAAGGTGATGGGCGATGTCGGCAAGGGCATCCGCAACCTGCGCGAGGGGCTCAAGGGTGAGGAAGAGGCAAGCAAGGATAAGTAATCGTCATCCCCGCGAAGGCGGGGATCCATTCGCGAATAGATTCCCGCCTTCGCGGGAATGACGAGGTAAGAAGATGCTGGATTTTTCCTTCGCCGAGCTGGCGCTGATCGTCGTGGTCGCCGTGGTGTTCATCGGCCCTAAAGAGCTGCCGGTGGTGGTCAAGGCCGTCGCCAAAGCCCTGCGCGCGCTGCGCTCGCTGACCGGCGAGGTGCGCCAGGCCTTCGACGAGCTCTCCCGCGAATCCGGCCTCAAGGAAACGGCTGAGGCATTCGACAGCGAAGTGAAGATGATCCGGGGCGATGACGGGAAGATGTATGAGGCGTATTCTATTCCTCCCCCCGTAGGGGGGAGGTTAGGAGGGGGGCGCAGCATGGAACAGCCTGATCAAGTCAGCCCCCACCCTAACCCTCCCCCTACGGGGGAGGGAATATGACCGACCTCCCCAGGCAACCCCTTGTCGAGCACCTGATCGAACTCAGGCGGCGGCTGATCACCTGCATGCTGGTGTTCTTCGCCGCCACCATCGCATGCTATATGGTGGCCGACCATATTTACGCCTTTCTGGTGCGCCCGCTGGCCGAGGCATTCGCCAATCCCGAGCACCGGCGGCTGATCTATACCGGGCTGACCGAGGCTTTTGTTTCTTATCTCAAGCTGGCCCTGTTCGCGGGGTTTTTTGTCTCCTTTCCGGTGATCGCGGCGCAGCTTTATGGCTTTCTCGCCCCGGGACTTTATAAGGGCGAGCGCAGGGCGCTGATTCCCTATCTCGTCGCCGCGCCGACGTTGTTCCTGCTGGGCGCGGCCTTTGCCTATTACGTGATTTTCCCGGCGGCGTGGCGGTTTTTCCTGAGTTTTGAGGCCCCGGCTACCGCCGGCGGACTGCCCATTCAGCTGGAAGCCCGCGTCGGCGATTACCTGACGATTGTCATGCACCTCATGATCGCCTTCGGCCTGTCGTTCCAGCTGCCGGTGATTCTGGTGTTGCTGGTCAAGGCCGGGCTGGTCAGGCTCGAAACGCTGAAACGCGGGCGGCGCTATGCCATCGTGCTGATCGTCACCGTCGCCGCCTTCGTCACCCCGCCCGATATCTTCAGCCAGATTGCCCTTTCGGTTCCCCTGTACCTGTTGTATGAGGTATCGATTTTGTTTTGCAAGCACGTCGAAAAGAGAGAAGCCGATGCACGATATCAAATGGATACGAGCCAATCCGGAAGCCTTTGACGAAGGCATGAAGAGGCGCGGGCTGCCGCCGCAATCGGCGGAGATTCTGCGGCTGGACGCGGAAAAGCGCAGGCTCCAAACAGAAGTACAGGAATGGCAGAGCCAGAAAAATAGGTTGGCCAAGGAAATTGGCATCGCCATGGCTCAAGGCGATAAAGAAAAGGCAGAATCCCTTAAGCTGCAAATTGCTGGAGCAGGGGTTGAAATTACTGAAAAGCAGTTAGCTGAGGCGGAGGGCAAATTAAATGGAATACTTGAAAGTTTGCCCAACATCCCGGCGGAAGATGTGCCGCAGGGCAGGGATGAAAAAGATAACAAGCAGGTCAGGGAGTGGGGCAGCAAGCCGCAGCTTTCCTTTAAGTCCAAAGAGCATTTCGAGCTGGGCGAGAAGCTGGGGCTGATGGATTTCGAGGCGGCGGCTAAAATCTCCGGCAGCCGCTTTGTGGTGCTGAAAGGCGCGCTGGCCAGAATGGAGCGCGCGCTGGCTAGTTTTTTCCTCGATATGAACGTGGCGGCGGAATATACGGAAATCGCGCCGCCGTTTCTGGTGCGCGATAATGCAGCGTTCGGCACAGGCCAGCTTCCCAAATTCGGTGAGGATTTATTTAAAACGACCAATGGTTTCTGGCTGATTCCCACCGCCGAAGTGCCGCTGACCAATCTGGTGGCGGATTCCATCGTGGATGAGGAGAAACTGCCGCTGCGCCTGACCGCCTATACTCCCTGTTTCCGCTCCGAGGCCGGGGCGGCGGGAAAGGATACGCGCGGCATGATCCGCCAGCACCAGTTTTCCAAAGTCGAGCTGGTCAGCATCGCGCACCCGGAGCAGTCGAAGCAGGAGCATGAGCGCATGACCGGGCAGGCTGAGGCGATTCTGCAAAAGCTGGGGCTGTCCTACCGCGTCATGCTGCTGTGCACGGGCGATATGGGATTTTCCTCGGAGAAAACCTACGACATCGAAGTCTGGCTGCCGGGGCAAAATGCATTCCGCGAAATCTCCAGCTGCTCCAATTGCGGCGCATTCCAGGCGCGGCGCATGAAGGCGCGGTTCAAGGGCAAGCAATCGAAGGAGACGCAGTTCGTTCATACTCTTAACGGCTCCGGCCTGCCTATCGGTCGCACGCTGGTGGCGATCATGGAAAATTACCAGAATGCCGACGGGAGCATCACCGTGCCGGAAGCGCTGAGGCCTTATATGGGCATGGATGTTATCCGCGCATGAGAATCCTCGTTTCTAACGATGACGGCATTCATGCGCCGGGACTCAAGGTGCTGGAGCGCATTGCCAAAACTTTGTCCGACGATGTGTGGGTGGTGGCGCCGGAGATGGAGCAGAGCGGTGCGGCGCATTCGCTGACGCTTTCGCTGCCGGTTCGCGTGCGTAAGGTGTCGGCCAAGCGCTATGCCGTCAGCGGTACGCCCACGGATTGCGTGCTACTGGGGTTGAGCGAGATTATTCCTAATTCCCTCCCCCATAGGGGGAGGGTCAGGGTGGGGGCGGATAGCGCGGAGAAATCAAGCCCCCCTCCCAGCCTCCCCCCTACGGGGGGAGGAGTGAACCTTGTCCTCTCCGGCGTCAATAACGGCTCAAATGTGGGCGATGACGTGACTTATTCGGGCACCGTGGCGGCGGCCATGGAGGGAACGATTCTCGACGTGCCGTCGATCGCCCTGAGCCAGATCGGCGATCGCGACCGCATGCACTGGGCAACGGCAGAGCAGCACGCCCCGGCACTGATTAAAAAGCTGATCGCCATCGGCTGGCCCAGGGACACGCTGATCAACATCAATTTCCCCGATTGCGCGGCCGACAAAGTGAAGGGCGTGCGCGTCTGCCCGCAGGGCAAAAGGCTGGTGGGGGTGTCGTTTCTCGAGCGGCTGGATCCGCGCGGGCGCCCGTATTTCTGGATAGGCGGTGACCGCGAGGACAAGGCGGCCAAGCCCGATGTCGATATCGACCTGCTGGCGAAGGGTTATATCACCGTCACGCCGCTCTGCCTCAACCTCACGGATTACCGGGCGATGGAGAAGCTGCGGAAGGGGTTATAGGAAAGTTTGG